>JAJYPZ010000074.1 GCA_021794855.1 Pseudomonadota bacterium
GCACCGCTATCGCTTCGGCCGCCTCGCGCAACGCCCCGGCGGCCAATATCCGGTCGCACCAGACTAACCGGTCGTTCTCCCATGCTACGCAACGCCGATAAATGCCGTCTTCACGCCAGTGCAGCAAATCTACCGGAACGGCATCCAGTACTTCGTTCGCAACGATACAACCGGTAAATCCGGTCGGCAAATGCTCCAGCCAGATTACCCGTTCGGCGATATCGGGCAGGGTCCGGGCAATCAGACTGCGTTGCCGTTGCCGCAAATCGGCGCTGACTTCCAGAATATAATAATGCCCGGGCAGGCAATCGAGCCGCAGCAATTCCGCGAGCACATCGCACGCCAGACGTCCGCTGCCGGCGCCGAGCTCCAGTATATCGCCGCCGGTAATCGCCAACACTTGAGCCACCTGCCTGGCCAGACTGCGGCCGAAAAGCGGGGATATTTCGGGGGCAGTGACGAAATCTCCGTCACTGCCGAATTTTGCTGCACCGCCGCTGTAATAGCCGAGTCCCGGCGCATACAGCGCCAGCGACATATAGCGGGCGAAATCGATACTTCCCTGAGCCTTTATCTCCGCTGCGATCAATTCGACAAGCTGTTTGCTGGCAGCTGATGCGTCAGCGCTGGGAACGGGTAGAGGCGGCATGGCAGGACTAGTGTAAAATGAGCAAACTTGTTAATTATAGTAAGACACGTTACTGTGGATTGGTGCAGGAAGCAAGAATTCTCTATCTGTTTCCCTGCATAAACCTGAGTCTCGCTGGAAATTCAATATGCAACAATTTTGCCGACGGGACATGTGCGGATATTCATTTTCCAGATCCCGAGCTTAAAGGAACCCAGATGCAAGGCAAAACAGTTTTAATCACCGGCGGAGCCAAACGCGTAGGCGCGGCAATCGGCCGTAAATTTCACAGTCTGGGCGCCAATTTGATGATCCATTATCGCAGCGCTGGCGCGGAAGCGCGAGATCTTCAACGCGAGCTCAATGCCATCCGGCCGGATTCGGTTGCGCTGATACAGGCTGATCTGCTCGATTGCGACAGTTTTCCGAATATCATACAGACCACGCTGACCAGTTTCGGTCGACTGGACGTACTGGTCAACAATGCGTCGAGTTTCTATGCCTCTCCAGTCGGCTCGATTACCGAGAACAACTGGCTCGACCTGATCGGCACCAATCTCAAAGCGCCTCTATTCCTGTCGCAGGCTGCCGCCGGGGAATTGCGTCGCCGGCGCGGCTGCATCGTCAACATCACCGATATTCACGCCGACCGTCCGATGAAAAATTATGTCGTTTACAGTATCGCCAAGGCAGGGCTGGCCGGGCTTACCCGTTCGCTGGCGCGCGAACTGGGACCGGACGTACGCGTCAACGGCGTCGCGCCCGGCCCCATCATCTGGCCGGAAGACGCCGCAGACCTGGACGAAGTCTCGCGGCAGAGAATCATTTCCCACACCGTACTGAAACAGGCCGGCGATCCGGCCGATATTGCCGAAGCAGTCTATTATCTGGCTGCCTCAGCGGATTATGTCACCGGCCAGATCATTAACGTGGACGGCGGTCGCAGCATCCGTCTGTAATTTTATCCGCACTTAATGCAGTTGGGGTGCCGTTTCTTCGGTTTCGGGCATTTCCGGATGGACCATCTCGCCTTCGGCATTCGGAAATAACGGCGTACCGCAATCGTCGCAATATTCCATCGGCATGCCGGTTCTGAGTACGATTACTTTATCGAGTCCGGTCAGCTCGCGCTCAATTTGCGCCACGATGTCGGTTTCTTCCGTTTCTTCACCGATCAATGGCCATACCACGCCATGCAGTATCGAAGCCCCGTTCGCCAGACAGAAACCGATGCGGTATTCTTCCAGCGTCTGCTCGTAAAACGGCGAGACCACGGCGCGCAAATCCTGAGGCTTCACATTCAGGACGACGCACAGATAACTCACTGCGGCGCGCAGGGAAAATACCCGCGCTTCCTGTTCCAGTTTTCGCCACGCGCTGAAAAAAGCATTCGGCAGCAAGGTATTGAAATGGCAACCCGGCAATATCGCCTTGAAAATGGATTTGGTATTCGCCCGCCATGTCTGCAAAACTTCCTGCTGCGTCATTTCAGCCTGTTGCCAGCGGAAAATCGGCCCTCCCTTCTTGACTACGGCGGCGGCGAATATGTAACGCACGTCCGCGACGAACTCTCCCGCCGCCGCCAGTTCGGTACTGTCCAGATAAACGTCTTCTTCGTTCATCGCGGATCGCGCCAGTTGCTGCAACAAGGCTCTGGTTTCAATAAAGCCGCGGGGCAGCTGATCCGGACTGTACAAAACGTCCGCCAGGGCCAGCCGCACATCGCTGGCGAGCAAGTCCGCTTTCATTCTTTCGCGCAATTCCTGCAAGCGCTGTTTGTTGAGGCGGCCGGCCGATATTGCGTACCGCGACCATGCCAATAAAGGAATAGCGATCAATACGGCGTTCGTCTGCTCGTCTTCGGTTAGACTTTCGGCGTAGCCCTCGATCAGTTCAGCCAGAACATCGCAGGCGGCAGGATTCTCCAGCCAGAGATAATCCAGCGCCTGTTCGAGTATGTCGTTCTGTTTCTTCTGGAACAAGGCAGCAATCGCATCGCCCAATTGCTGTTGCCATGTCTGGCTTTCGAGCTGGCTCCCCGATGCGTGCAAGGCCAACGCAAATCTCACCAGCTTAGCCGTGTCGCGATTCAGTTTTTGCGTAGTAGCGTTTCGTTTCATGAGGGAGCCTGTGGAACTCATTAAATTTAAATACAGGCTCTAATTCAGCTTGCCGTGACAATATTTGTATTTTTTGCCAGAACCGCACGGACACGGATCGTTACGACCTACCTCCTTATGCGATCGCACCGGCGTGTGCGGCGCACTTGCCGCTGTATTGCCACCGCCCAGTACTTCGTCGTAACCGGCGTGATGATATTCGATATTCACCGGCACCGCGGGCGCTTCTATGGTCTCGGCATCGGCTTCGGAACGCAACTGTACGGCAAGCGAAATTTCCGTCACCTCGCGTTTGATGGTTTCCAGCATGGCCGAAAACAGATCGAATGCTTCGCGCTTGTATTCCTGTTTGGGATTTTTTTGCGCATAGCCGCGCAAATGGATGCCCTGACGCAAATGATCCAGTGCCGACAAGTGTTCGCGCCAGTTGGTGTCGATATTCTGCAGCATGATGGCGCGTTCGAAATGATGCATGCCACTGGTGCCCACCGCTTCGACCTTGCCTTTGTAAATGCTGTCCGCAGTAGCGATAACACGTTCGTACAAACCGTGCTCATCGAGTTTTCCGTCCTCGTCCAGCCATTGCTGTACCGGCATATCCAGTTGGAACTCGCCCGACAGCGTGCGCTCCAGTCCGGCGACATCCCACTGTTCTTCCATGCTGCCTGGAACAATGTATTCGGCGATCACGCTACGCAATACGTCGGCGCGCATCGCGGATATCGTTTCCGATACGTCTTCGGTTTCGAGCAGCTCGTTGCGCTGCTGATAAATAACCTTGCGCTGGTCGTTGGAAACATCGTCGTATTCGAGCAGCTGCTTGCGCATATCGAAATTTCGCGCTTCGACTTTACGCTGCGCGTTCTCGATCGCGCGCGTCACCCACGGATGTTCTATCGCTTCGCCTTCGGGCATTTTGAGCTTATCCATGATTGCGCCGACTCGATCGGACGCGAAAATGCGCAATAACGGATCTTCCAGCGACAGATAGAACCGGCTCGACCCGGCGTCGCCCTGACGTCCGGCCCGGCCGCGCAATTGATTGTCGACCCGGCGCGATTCGTGCCGCTCGGTACCGATGATATGTAAACCTCCGACCGCCAGCACCTCTTCATGAACCTTTTGCCAAGTATTTTTCAGCTGGTCGACTTGTGTTTTCTTTTGCGTTTCGGATAAGGACTCGTCCAACCGGATCGCTTCCAGTTCGCGCTCTATGCTGCCGCCCAATACGATATCCGTACCGCGACCGGCCATATTGGTGGCGATGGTGATTGCGCGCAGTTTCCCTGCCTGTGCAATGATTTCCGCTTCGCGCGCATGCTGTTTGGCATTCAGTACTTCGTGCGGCAATTTTGCTTTTTTAAGCAGACTGGATAAATATTCGTTGCTTTCTATCGAGGTAGTACCGACCAGTACCGGTTGACCGCGCTGATGGCAGTCGGCGATATCCTGAATGATGGCCTGATATTTTTCTCGCGCCGTACGAAAAACCTGATCCATTTTGTCGATACGTATCATGGGCCTATGGGTCGGAATGACGACCGTTTCCAGCCCGTATATCTGCTGAAATTCGTACGCTTCGGTATCGGCGGTTCCGGTCATGCCGCCCAGCTTTTCGAACATGCGGAAATAATTCTGGAAAGTAATCGACGCCAGTGTCTGGTTTTCTTTCTGGATGGCGACGCCTTCCTTGGCTTCAACCGCCTGATGCAAGCCTTCCGACCAGCGGCGGCCGGCCATCAGGCGGCCGGTGAATTCATCGACGATGATAATTTCGCCGGCCTGAACGACGTAATGCTGGTCGCGATGATACAGCGCATGAGCCCGCAAGCCGGCATAGACATGATGCATCAAGCCGATGTTGGCGGCTTCGTACAGACTAGAGCCTTCGGGTAGTAAGCCGGCATCGGTCAGCAACTGTTCGGCGCGTTCGTGGCCTCGTTCGGACAATAGTACGGTATGCGCTTTTTCATCTACCCAGTAATCGCCTTCTCCGTCTTCCTTTTCCTGCCGCTCCAGCTTGGGAATGACTGCGTTGACCGAAAGATATAATTCGGTACTGTCGTCTGCCTGACCAGAAATGATGAGCGGCGTGCGCGCTTCGTCGATCAGGATCGAATCGACTTCGTCCACTATGGCGAAATTCAGTCCGCGCTGCACTTTTTCACTGGTCTGATAAACCATGTTATCGCGCAGATAATCGAAGCCGAATTCGTTATTGGTGCCGTAAGTGATATCCGCGGCGTACGCATCCTGCTTTTCTTCGTGCGCCATCTGCGCCAGATTGACGCCGACCGTCAGACCCAGAAACGAATGTATGCGCCCCATTTGCGCGGCATCGCGGCTGGCCAGATAATCGTTCACGGTGACGATGTGCACGCCTTTGCCCGACAAGGCATTCAAGTAGGAAGGCAGTGTTGCCATCAGGGTTTTCCCCTCGCCGGTACGCATCTCGGCAATCTTGCCGTCATGCAGAACCATGCCGCCTATCAGTTGCACATCGTAATGGCGCTGGCCCAGCACCCGTCTCCCGGCTTCCCGTACCGTTGCGAACGCTTCCGGCAGCAGTTGGTCCAGCGTTTCGCCTTTGGCGTAGCGCGATTTGAATTCTTCCGTTTTAGCCCGCAACTGCTCGTCCGACAGCGCCTGCCATTGCGACTCCAGAACGTTAATAGCGTTAACCTTGGCGACGTACTGCTTTACCAGCCGATCATTACGGCTACCAAATACTTTTTTCAACAAAGATGAAATCATGGCTATGAAATATTATCCTAGAACCGGCAGCCGAGCGATCAGCATTGCCGAATGGGAGAGTAATGAAGATGGGATCAATTATCAAATATCCGGGTTTATCATTGCGTAAGAATTTATGCATGTTAACATATTCGCTCTATCATTCCGTATCACTTTCATGACGAAGGCCGCTTTTCGCCCCCAGCCTGTGCAAGGATTTATCGAGTCGGACGAATGCTTGCGTTCATTGCAGACGCATGTCCAGGAAATCATGCGACTTCAGCGAATCTGGCAAAAAATCGTACCCGCCGGATTGGCGGAAGCGAGCCGCATCGGTCAAATCGATGCGGGCACCATCAGCATTTATGCCGATCACGGGGCCGCAGCGACCAAGTTGCGTCAACTTGTCGCCAGCATCACCTCTGCACTGATGCAGCATGGCATCGCCGTAAGCGCAGTCCAGATCAAAGTTCGCACCCAGGCGATACCCGTCCGCCAGCGTATCGTCAACAAACCCCGGATCACGCCGGCCGGACTGCAACAATTAGACAGTTTGCAGCAGCAACTGGAAGAAGGCAGCCTTAAAAACGCTCTATCAACGCTGCTGGACCGGCACCGATAAACGCTCGCGACATTGTGCCGTGGCTGCCGCTATGACAGAGCCGGCTGGAGATGCTGTTGCCGTATGCCTTCCGGAGCCCTCGTTTCATCGTCGTAGGTAATATATTCCCACGCCGTTTCGTCCTGCAGCAAAGTCCTTAGCAGGCGATTATTCAGCGCGTGACCGGATTTGTATGCATGAAACGCGCCGATGATCGAATGACCGATCAAATATAGATCGCCTATCGCATCCAGCACTTTATGCTTGACGAATTCGTCTTCGTACCGCAATCCGTCGCTATTCAATACCCGGTATTCGTCCATGACGATGGCGTTG
>JAJYPZ010000075.1 GCA_021794855.1 Pseudomonadota bacterium
CATCCGGATCTGGTTGATAAATATAACCAGAGTGTTTGTGCGCTTGATATTGCCGGTCAATTTACGCAAAGCCTGGCTCATCAGCCGCGCCTGCAGACCCATGTGCGAATCGCCCATTTCGCCTTCGATCTCGGCCTTGGGCGTCAGCGCCGCGACCGAATCGATCACCACGATGTCGACGGAACCGGAGCGCACCAGCATATCGGCAATCTCCAGTGCCTGCTCGCCCGTATCGGGCTGCGATATCAGCAGATCCGAGACATTCACGCCCAGTTTTTGTGCGTATTGAGGATCGAGCGCATGCTCGGCATCGATAAACGCGGCGATGCCGCCCAGTTTTTGCATCTCCGCAATCACCTGCAGGGTCAGCGTGGTTTTACCCGACGATTCCGGGCCGTAGATTTCGACGATGCGGCCGCGAGGCAAGCCGCCCACGCCCAGTGCGATATCCAGTCCCAGCGATCCGGTCGACACGACCTGGATATCGTTAACCACTTCGCCGTCGCCCAACCGCATGATAGAGCCCTTGCCGAAACTTTTTTCGATCTGTGACAAGGCTGCTGCAAGCGCTTTGCTTCTGTTTTCATCCATGTTTATTTCCTTTTGTGTAGCGTGTCTGTAACTAAATTATGGAACCAATGATGATGCCTGCTTTTGATGACTGTATTAAGACAAGAACTCTATTATGCCGCGTAAGGCAGCCGCCACCGATCGGGCGCGAATCTCGCTCCGGTCACCGCCGAATCTGCATGTCGTTGCCAGCCGGGAACCATCGGTCGCAGCCCAGGCGAGGCAGACGGTGCCGACCGGTTTTTGCGCCGTGCCGCCGCCGGGCCCGGCAATCCCCGATATCGACACAGCCATATTCGCCGTACTGTGCCGCAATGCCCCCAACGCCATTTCGCCGACCGTAGCTTCGGACACCGCGCCCCACCGATCCAGCGTATTTTCCGCGACACCTAACATTTCGCGCTTAGCCTCGTTGGTATAAGTAATAAAACCGCGCTCGTACCACGCCGAACTGCCCGGAACGGCCGTCATGACCATGCCTACCCAGCCGCCGGTGCACGATTCCGCCGTCGCCAGCCTGAAGCCACGCTGCAGCAAGATTTTTCCGGTTTCTTCCGCCAGGCGATACAAGGCAGCGTCGTCGGGTTTCATCTCAGCCAATATTTGATTCCTTCCAGTACCAATAGCGTATAAATCGCCGCCAGTCCGTCGTCAAGCATGACGCCATAGCCGTTTTTGAATTTCGCGTCGAACCAGCTTATCGGAAACGGCTTCCAGATATCGAACAGCCGAAACGCGATAAACGCCACAGCGATCCAGAGCGCGCTGACAGGCGTAAAGAGCAGCACACACCAGAAAGCCACGATTTCATCCCAGACTATGCCACCATAATCCGCCACGCCCAGATTACGCCCGGTAAGATCGCAAATCCAGATCCCGGCAACGGCGGCCAGAATGATCGCGCCGTATAGCAGACTCGCCGGCAACAACGCAGCCAGCAAGTAATACAACGGGATGGCAGCCAGCGTACCAAACGTTCCGGGCGCGACCGGAGCGAGGCCGCTGCCGAAGCCGAAAGCAAAAAAATGCGCCGGATGCCGAAAAATAAAACGCCAGTCAGCTCGCAAAATGGTCAAACCCCGTTATTGCCGGCGTCATGACCCGGCCTTTGCTATCGAACAGCCGCAAACCCGACGCGCCGACGATACGGCCGATAGCAGTCAGTCTTACATCGAGTCTGGCACCGATAGCTAGAATTTCGGCCTCCACTCCGGCGGGCGCGGTAAAACACAGCTCGTAATCGTCACCGCCCGCCAGCGCGCAACGATCGAATAATGGGTGACGCTTCAGTTCGCGCACTATCGGGCTCAGCGGCAATTGCTCGTAATCCAGCGCGGCTCCGCACTCCGAGCGCACTAAAATATGTCCCAGATCCGACAGCAAACCGTCCGAAATGTCGATCGCACTCTGCGCCAGTCCGCGCAACGCCAGTCCCAGCGCAACGCGCGGAACCGGCGTATGCAAGCGCATTTCCAGCACCGCTCGTTGCGCTGCGTCCAGTTCCGCCCGTCCTTGCAGCGCCGCCAATGCGAAAGCGGCATCGCCCAGAGTACCCGAGACCCAGACGGTATCGCCGACCTGTGCCCCGTCTCGCCGCAGCGCCGAATCAAGCGGCACTTCGCCGATAACCGTCAGCGTCAGACTGAGTTTGCCGCGCGTGGTGTCGCCGCCGACCAGACTGATTCCATACTCCCCGGCACAACGATATAACCCCTCAGCATACGCCGCCAGCCAGAGTTCATCGACGGCAGGCAGGGTCAGCGCCAGCGTCGCCCAGCGCGGCTGCGCGCCCATTGCGGCCAGATCCGACAGATTCACCGCCAGCGACTTCCAGCCCAGCAATGCCGGATCGGCACCGGTAAAAAAATGCACGTCGCTCACCAGCGTGTCGGTAGAAACAGCCAACAGCATGCCCGCCTCCGGTTGCATCAAAGCGCAATCGTCGCCGCCGCCCAATACCGCATTCGGTGCGGGACGGGAAAAAAAACGCCGGATCAGATCGAATTCGCTAGTCATGCGTACCTGCCGGCAGACTGCTAGCGGCGCGGCTTGTTCACTTCGTCGCCACGTACGGACGCAGCCAGCTTGTCCATGACGCCGTTGACTTATTTGTGTCCGTCGGTGCCGCCGAAAGTTTTGGCCAGTTCTACCGCTTCGTTGAGCACTACCCGATACGGCACTTCCGGATGACGCAATAATTCCTCGGCGCCGAGCAGCAGTATCGCATGTTCGACCGGACTCAATTCGGCTATGCTGCGATCCACAAATTCGCTCAATTGCCGGTCGAGCGCTTCGTTGCCGTCGACGACGCCTGTGAGCAGAGCCTGAAACATCTTCTCGTCTATTCCGGCAAAGCCGTCCTGCTCGCGCAATTGCTTTACCAGACCGGCGACCGGCTGTTTGTTCAGCAGCCACTGATAAATCCCCTGCACCGCGAATTCGCGAGCCTTACGCCTGTTTCCGCTCATAATGTTTTCAACAAGTTAGCCATTTCAATTGCGCAGGCAGCCGCTTCAGCACCTTTAGTTGCAGTGCGTATCCAGGCTTGTTCATCGCTATCGGTCGTAAGCACACCGTTCGCCACCGGCACTCCGGTGTCCAGCTGAACCCGTGTAATGCCGCTCGCCATTTCGTTGGAAACCAGCTCGAAATGATACGTATCGCCGCGCACGACGGCACCTATCGCTACCAGCGCGTCGAATTTCCCGCTCATCGCCATTTTCCGTGCCACCACCGGAATTTCAAGCGCTCCCGGCACGGTTGCAAGCAAGGTATTCTCCGGCTTGACGCCGTATTTGGCGAGCGCATGTGCGCAGGCAGCCAACAGACTATCGCAGATATCGCGGTTAAACCGGCTCATCACGATACCTATCCTTAAAGCGTTGCCGGTCAGATTGACCTCCAGCTCATTGATTCCGTCATAACTTGCCATGCTTGATCCTTATTGTGTGACCATTATCGTAAAATTGCCACGGCAATCATCCTGCTTCGTCAAAACCCGTTACTTCCAGATTAAAACCCGTTAACGAAGGCATTTTACGCTGCGCGGCCAATAAACGCATTTTTCCTACGCCCAGATCTTTCAATATCTGTGCACCGATGCCGTAATTGCGCGCATCCCATTTCGGCGCAAGCTTCGGAGCCGTTCCGGGTATCGCGTGCGCAAGCAGGTCGGCAGCGGTCTCCGGCCGATGCAGCAGGACGATCACACCCTTGCCCACCTCTGAAATTTTTTGCAGCGCACGGTTTACGCTGTAGGCATGCTCAGCGCTGTCCAGTTCCAGAACGTCTATCACCGAAACCGGTTCATGTACGCGCACCAGGGTTTCCGCACTGGGCGTAATGTCGCCCTTGCTCAGCGCCAGATGCGCCGCACCCGAAATTTTCTCGCGGTATGCGACCAGCCGGAACTCGCCGAACGCTGTACCGATCGTCCGGTGACCGACGCGCTCGATCAGGCTTTCGTTCTGGCTGCGATAATGAATCAGGTCTGCGATAGCGCCGATTTTCAGGCCATGCTCGCGCGCATACTCGATCAAATCGGGCAGGCGCGCCATGCTGCCGTCCTCGTTAAGAATTTCACAAATCACTGCCGCCGGCTCCAGGCCGGCCATTCCGGCCAGATCGCACCCTGCTTCGGTATGGCCGGCCCTGATCAGCACGCCGCCCGGTTGGGCGCGCAAAGGAAAAATATGCCCGGGCTGGACGATATCGGTCGCTTTGGCGTGTTTGGCTACGGCGGCCTGAATGGTACGGGCGCGGTCTGCGGCGGAAATTCCGGTCGTCACGCCGCTCGCCGCTTCGATTGAAACCGTAAAGGCCGTACTGTGCGGTGCCTGATTATCCGCCACCATCTGGCGCAAATCCAGCTGTTTGCAACGTTCGTCGGTCAGGGTCAGGCAAATCAGTCCGCGGCCGTGTCTAGCCATGAAATTGATCGCTTCGGGCGTGGCGAATTCGGCAGCCATGACCAGATCGCCTTCGTTCTCGCGATCTTCCTCATCGACCAGGATTACCATTTTTCCGGCTTTAATATCCGCGACGATTTCTGCAATAGGACTTAAATTCATTTAAACCGCCTTGTCCTGATAATAATTCAAAATACGCTCGGCGTAGCGGGCCATCATATCGACTTCGAGATTGACCCGGCTCCCCGCCTTTAAATTGGCCAGATTGGTTTCGATCAACGTATGCGGGATCAGGTTGATACTGAAATCGGCCTCAGTCACCCGATTAACGGTCAGACTGACGCCATCGACCGTCATCGACCCCTTGGTCACGATAAAATGCATAATCTCGCCAGGCGCGCGTATAACCAGCTCCATACAGTCGCCCGCCGGCATAAAACTCGTCACCACGCCGACGCCATCGACATGCCCCGATACCAGATGCCCTCCCAACCGGTCGGACAGACGCATTGCTTTTTCCAGATTCACTGCGGCATCCTGCGGAAAACCCGCGCTGCAACGGAATGTTTCGGCCGAAACATCGACGCCGAAGCCGTTCGCAGACAGGTCGACCACCGTCAGGCAGACGCCATTACAGGCTATCGAATCGCCCAGACCGACATCGCTCAAGTCCAGCTTCCCGGCCTGTATCGTCAGGCGGGCGTCATCGCCTTTCTGCACGACCGCCGCGACGGTTCCGACCGCCTGAATAATCCCAGTAAACATACACTGTCCTTTTATAATCGAGCCCTTGCACGATGACTCTGCTCGCCGGTTTCGGGACGCACAGCGAACCATCTGCTTTCGGCGGTTTGAGTTCCTCGGCCGCGACTTGACGCAATTTCGTCGCCCCAGCGACCTGCATGCAACGTCAATCCGCTATGTTCAATACCGCCGAGGTATAAACTTCCTGCACGTCGTCGAGCGATTCCAGCGCATCGAGCAATTTCTGCATTTTAATTGCATCTTCGCCCGCAAGTTCGACTTCATTTTGCGGTTTCATGCTGACTTCGCCGTACTCCGCCTTAAATCCGGAGGTTTCCATCGACGCCTTGATCGTATGCAATTCATACGGCGGCGTAATCACTTCGATGCTGCCGTCCTCGTGCGTCAAAACGTCGTCCGCCCCGGCTTCCAGCGCGGCTTCCATTAATGCGTCCTCGTTCAGTCCCGGCGCAAACAGCAATTGCCCGCAATGCAGGAACTGAAACGCCACGCATCCGTCGGTGCCCATATTGCCGCCGAACTTGCTGAAAGCATGGCGCACGTCGGCGACCGTCCGTACCTTGTTGTCAGTCAGACAATCGACCATGACCGCGGCACCGCCGATGCCGTAGCCTTCATAGCGGATTTCTTCGTAATTCACCCCTTCCAGATCGCCGCAACCGCGTTTGACTGCACGCTCGACGGTATCTTTGGGCATATTGGCGTCAAACGCCTTGTCCATCGCCAGCCGCAATCGGGGATTAGTTCCCGCGTCACCCCCGCCCAATTTGGCTGCAACGGTAATTTCCTTGATCAATCGCGTGAATATCTTGCCGCGTTTCGCATCGGTAGCGGCTTTTTTATGCTTTATATTCGCCCATTTACTATGTCCGGACATACGCAACCCTTTTGGCTTGAGAATAAATTATGGAGACAAAACACTGGATTTTACCACCGGACGCGCGCTTGCGCTCGTCTGCGCAGAGGGATGATCCCTATCGCTCGGGCAAGCATATCGTTGCCGCCGCCGGACAAACCCAGCGGGGATATTCACGCGAGGTATCGATGCATCCCCCTTTCGCATAAACGCCCTGTTCGTCTCTAAAGCGCAACATGATTTCCAGTATACGTTCGACTTCCCCGGGAGTTTTCAAAGTTTGCTCAATGCGTGCTTCGACTGCGGACT
>JAJYPZ010000076.1 GCA_021794855.1 Pseudomonadota bacterium
CATGAAACCGACAGTAATGAAGGGGCGTTTGTACACGTCTTTAACGATTGCCTGCAGATCGAAGAACTGATCCAGCCAAATATAGGTGACAAAATGCAGGCTGGCATAAAAAAAGGTAAATAAGCCCAGCATGCGCCTGATGCGGATGAGACCGGCATAGCCGGTCAATTGTCGTAACGGAGTTATGGTCAGGGTCAGCATCAGACCAACTAACGTCCAGGTTCCGGTCGAATGCGTGATGAATTCAACCGGGTTGGCTCCGAGTTTACCGACGATGCCCAATATTGCCAGACGTAACAGCGGGAACCAGCCCAGCAGGAAAACGATAATTTTGAGACGGCTGACAGGATTTCTAAAATCCATTAAAAATATTTCCGCAAATCCATGCCGCGATACAGGCCGGCGACTTGGTCGCCATATCCGTTAAAAGGCAAGGTATCGCGTTTGAAAAATTCACCGATGCGACGCTCTTTGGCCTGACTCCAGCGCGGATGATCCACGGCCGGATTGACGTTGGAATAAAAGCCGTATTCGCTTGGTACGCTACGCGACCAGGCAGTCAGTGGCTGTTGTTCCATAAAACGGATACGGACTATGGCTTTTGCGCTTTTGAAGCCGTATTTCCAGGGTACGACCAGACGAAGCGGGGCGCCGTTCTGATTCGGCAGCGCCCGTCCGTACAAACCTACCGCCAGCAAGCTAAGTGGATGCATCGCTTCATCCATCCGCAAGCCTTCGATATAAGGCCAGGCGAGGACGGCGCGCCGTTGCCCAGGCATTTGAGCGGGATCATACAGAGTGGTAAATTCGACGTATTTCGCATTGCCGGTAGGTTCAGCCTGGCGGATCAGGCTCGCAAGCGGAAAACCCAGCCACGGAATAACCATAGACCACCCTTCTACGCAACGCATGCGATAAATGCGTTCCTCCAAGGGAAAAGTCTTGATCAGGGCATCGATATCCCATTTCTTCGGATGTTTTACTTCGCCGACTATATCAATCGTCCAGGGGCGGGTTTTTAAATCCGTTGCGTATTCGGAAGGATCCGATTTGCCGGTGCCAAACTCGTAATAATTATTGTAAGTGGTTATGTCTTTATAGTCGGTCGCCGTTTCCGTGGTGCTATAGCGGCTATTGACTGCGGCATGCAGGCGTGTACTGGCTGCGCTGATTTCCGGAAACATTGCGGCGGAGGCCCATAGGGCGGAATTACTTATGAATTTCCGACGTTGCAGATAGAGCGTCTGGGAGGTGATTTCAGAGGAGGGAATCACTGGAGGACGGATAGTCATGATATACCCTTTTAAACAGATCAGATGATATAGCTATACTATAGTTCACCCAATCTTGGATAACCATCGCTATTGTGTGCGCGGATTTGCGCTGCGTCGTATTTCTTACATCAGGAAGCATGCCGCCGCTACCGCAGTCGGCGGCAGTGCGCCGAGCAGTAAACCGATGGCCCCTATCGATTCATCGTTGAAGCCGCGTCGAAGTAACGCTGCGCCGGCCGGATTGGGAGCGTTGGCAATGACGGTAAGTCCGCCGCCGGCGACAGCGCCGGCTACCAGCATGTATTTGGCCTGCCCGGATATGCCGTCGATCAGGGAGCCGAGATAGGTCAGCGCAGCGTTGTCGGTGACGGCGGTGAGGCCCAGGGCGCCGAAGAAAAGCGTTACGGGTTGGAATGCCGAGACGACGGGTTGCAGCCACCATCGCTGCATGCCGCCGAGCACAACCAGCCCGGCGAGAAAAAATCCGACCAGCAGGGCCTCTTTGATCATCAAGGGATTCTGATAACGTTCGTAAGCGTGGGTATAACCGAGAAAAAACAGAAATAAACCCAGAAACAATACAGGATGATGTGCAAAAATCACGACACCGGCGAGAAATCCCAGATGAATTGCGCTGACTACCCAGGAGAACGGCTGCGCGGAGTCGCCGGCAGTAGCTGGCTGCGCATCGACAAGTCGCGTGCGCAGCAGAAAAGTAATGGCCGTCGCATTGATCAATACCGCAAGCATGGCGCGCCAGCCGAACGTTACCGCCATGTATGCGCTATTCCAATTCCAGGTCGTCGCGACCATCAATATCGGCGGCGCGGCATAGGAAGTCAGCGTGCCGCCGATGGAAACATTGACGAACAGTACGCCCAGCGCACCGTATTTTAGCCATTCCGGCACCTCCTGCCGGAAAATCTGCGGCGCTAGCATCAGCGCGGCCAGCGTCATGGCTGCCGGTTCGGTAATAAGCGAGCCCAGTAAGGGGGCTGCCGTCAATCCCAGCCACGCCAGCGCGACGGGCGTCGCGACCGGCATATTGCGCGCCAGCGCGGCAAACAGGATTCGGGCCGTTTCCAGTACGGGACGAGAAGCGGCTATCACCATGACGACAAATACGAAAAAGGGTTCGGCGTATTGACGGGATTCGACGTAAGCTGTTGCCTGCGCGCCGCTTGATATCAGCGCGATCACCACGATCAGAACGAAGGCCCAGAACCCGAATACGACTTCCACTTCCCCGAGCAAATGGAATAATCCGGCGTGGGCAGGATGACGGCGTGCCAATACATCAAAAAATTTTGTCGCAAAAGTGTGCAGCAAGGCGAGGGCGAAGATTCCCGTTCCCGCTGCCTGGAGAAGGGTGATTTCCATGCGATCGTATTCCTTTTTATTTATACCGAATGAGTCTTTCGCCGAATTCGCGTTAAGCAAACCAGCCTGCATCGGATAATCCGGCATTCGAGGATAATTCCTGCAGCGCGAACCGTGCCGATAAAGCTTACCGACCGGGAGCCGATTAATTGCAAATCAACGATAGTTCATGTAAATCATTTAAGCGACGGCTGCGAATTCAGGGCCCTAGCAGCCATTTTAAAAACCCCGTTCGCGATGGCCGACCGGACTGGCTCTGGGGTTGCCGCTGGGCTGAATAGGAAGAGGCGCTACCTTGCTGCAACTGCAATTGCTCTTGATACTGCTGCTGTCGGTACTGCTGATCCCGAATCTCCTGTTGCTGTTGCTGAACTTGCTGCTGAAATTGTCCTTGCTGCTGTTGGACCCAGTCGGCAAAGGCGGTTGCCGGCAGGCCAAGGGTGAGCAGGAGTATAAATTTTGATATTTTCATATCTGCGTCAAGGATCTATTCGGAAACGGGAAGCTAACATAATAAACTTGTTTGGTATGGGCCGGAAATAAAACGGCTACTGTTTTAATCGGGCGAATTGGTCGTACGAATTTTCTGTCAAAGAACAGAATCCGATGAAGCATCAAGTTAATTCGGTTAGTGTTAATGCAGCAGCCGCCGGCGTGTCAGGCTGACGGCCAGCCAGAAGCTGATGCCTCCCCAGGCCAGCATTGCAGCGATATGAACTGGAATGTTGGAGGGCTGAAATCCCAATATTAGCGGGCGCACCAGATCGATGGCATGCGACAGTGGCAGAAGCTCCGCTGTAATCTGCAGGAAATGCGGCATGCGATCGACCGGATAAAATACGCCGCAGAGCAGCACCATGGGCGTGATGACCAGCGTAAAGTAATAAATGAAAAAATCGTAACTCGGCGACAGAGCGGTCATTACGAGGCCCATTGCGGAAAAGGTCAACCCTATCAGTATGATAACCGGGAGTGTCCACAGGCTTAGCAGCCAGCTATGCTCTAATCCCAGCCCCCAGATTACGGCAAGGATGGCCAAGCCTGAGAGCAGGCTTTTCGATGCGCCCCAGGCGAGTTCGGCCAGCATGATGTCGTCCAGCATCAAGGGCGTGTTGAGGATGGCTTCCCAGGTCTTTTGCACGTGCATGCGCGAAAATCCGGAATACAGCACTTCAAACGTTGCGCTGTTCATGGTCGAGTAGCAGATCGTGCCCGCCGACAGGAAAGTCAGGTAAGTCGCGCCCCCGACCTGCGGCATCAGACTACCCAGCCCGTAACCGAAGCCGAGCATGTAAAACATCGGATCGGCCAGATTGCCGAGGATGCTGGAACCGGCCAGTTTTTTCCAGACCAGAAAATGTCGACGCCATACCGGCGCGAAACGCCATGACAATTGGGGCAGGCCGAAATCTTTCATGCGTCGCGCAGTTCCCGTCCGGTGAATTTGAGAAACACGTCTTCGAGATTGGACGGACGTTGTACGTAGCGCAGCGTTTCCTGTTCGCGTAAATGCGCGACCAATGCCGTCCCGTCGTGCGTATAGCAAAATAAAGTTTCGCCGGTGATTTCGTGCCGGGTACAGTAATTTGCCGCATAACGTTGCGCCCAGCGATCGACCGTTTCGCCGTAAATTTCGACTACGGCAGGCTCGATTTCGGCAGTGATCAAATCGCGCGGATTGCCGCCGGCGATGGCGCGGCCGTGATCCATGATGAGCAATCGGTCGCACAGGCGTTCAGATTCCTCCATGGAATGAGTGGTCAGCAAGATGGTTTTGCCTTGATGAGTAAGTCGCCGCAGACCCTGCCAGATGACGTGACGCGCTTGCGGGTCGAGGCCGGTGGTCGGCTCGTCGAGAAAAATGAGTTCTGGGTCGTTGATCAGCGCACGAGCGAGCGTGAGTCGACGTTTCATCCCGCCTGACAGGGTAGTAATTTTGCTTCCGGCTTTACTGGTCAACGCTGCGAATTCAAGTAGTGCGGGGATGCGGCTTTTGATCAGCGCGTCGGGCAGGCCGAAATATCGGCCGTAAATCAGCAGGTTCTCGGTAACGGTAAAATCGGGATCGAGATTATCCATTTGCGGGACGACGCCGATATTCTGCCGAGCGCTCCTGGCCTCTGCCGGGACAGCCGTATCGAAGATACGTATTTCTCCTGCATCCGGCTCGATCAATCCCAGCAGCATTTTCAGCGTCGTGGTTTTTCCGGCTCCGTTAGGGCCCAGCAAACCGAAACATTCGCCGCGTTCGATGGAGAGATCTAGGCCGCGAACGACTTGCGTCGTGCCGTAATGTTTGGCCAGTCGGCTTACGGTTACGACAGGCATATCGTCAGAGCCGCTTTTTTCAGTTCCGCCAGTTTGCCGTGAAAAAAATGTCCGGCACCGGCAATGCCGTAGAACGCGATGTTATTAGCTTTAGCCCAGTTTTGGGCGGCATCGTAGGGCACGATTTCATCGTTTTCGCCATGGATAATGGCTGCGTCGGCCGGTACGCTGCCGAATTGGTACAGATTGACCGCCGGCGCAATCAGCAATAGTTTTTTGATCGGCATCTGTTGCGCGACCCGGTGCTGGACATAACTGCCGAAAGAAAACCCCACCAGCACCACGGGTAATGTCGATTCATAATGGCTGCGGACAAAAGCGATTACCGTCAGCATGTCTTCGGTTTCGCCGCTACCGCCGGTATAGCTGCCATCACTGCTGCCTACGCCGCGAAAATTCGGCCGGATGGCGACATACGCCTGATCGTGGCAGATTTGAGCGATGCTCTGGACGACTTTATTATCCAGCGTGCCACCATGCAGAGGATGTGGATGCGCGATGAACGCCAGACCGCGTCGGGTATCGCCGGGATCGTTAAGCACGGTTTCTATGTGTCCGACAGCGCATGGAATACGTAATTTGGAGCGCTTCATAAGGCCGCTTACTTGATCTGCAAGCGTTCGACGATGCGCCCGTGCTGCAAATGCTCCGAAATAATTTCATCTATGTCGTGCTCGTCGACATAGGTATACCAGATTCCCTCCGGATATATGGCCAATACCGGGCCTTCGTCGCACCGGTCCATGCAGCCCGCGGTATTGATGCGACACTGCCCTTCGCCGTTCAGATCGAGGTTTTTGATTTTCCGTTTGGCGTAGTCACGCATTGCCTGTCCGCCCGATGCGCCGCAGCATTGAGCGCCGTCGTCGCGTTGGTTGGTGCAGAAAAATACATGGTATTTGTAATAGCTCATAAGTCTGTCTCTACTGAAAGCAAGTACGCAGTTTAGCATCTGACGCCCAAATCGTTCTACTGCTGGGTATAATTAGGGTATCTTACTATTATTTAAAATTACTGCAGATGCAAACATTAACGGTCGACCTCGGTAATCGCAGCTATCCGATCCATATCGGTATGGATTTACTGGCGCAGCCACGCCTCATCGTCGAACATTTGCCGCAACCCAGAGTGGCGGTGATTACCAATACCACCGTTGCGCCGCTTTATCTCGACCGTCTGGTCAACGGACTGGCAGAAGCCGGCGTGACTGCGCTGCCGGTCGTATTACCCGACGGCGAGCAATATAAAAACTGGGAAACGCTCAATACGCTGTTCGATGCCTTGCTGACGCATCGCTGCGAGCGCAAGACCACGTTGATTGCGCTGGGCGGCGGCGTCATCGGCGATTTGACCGGGTTCGCTGCGGCGAGTTATCTGCGCGGC
>JAJYPZ010000077.1 GCA_021794855.1 Pseudomonadota bacterium
CAGCGTTGACCGGGTGGCCGGTAATGCCTGCCGGCACGCTGGGCTATGCCAAGGCGGAAGTGACGCTGGGCGGGGTCGATACGCGTGCGTTATCGTCTAAAACGATGGAAAGCAAAACGGTGCCCGGCTTGTATTTTATCGGCGAAGTGGTCGATGTAACCGGCTGGCTGGGCGGTTATAATTTTCAATGGGCCTGGTCGTCGGGCTGGGTGGCGGGGCAGTTTGCCTGATCGCAGTTCCGGCAAATGCACCGTCAGTGCATGCGATCAAGCCACGTCGCCGCGATCGAACAGATCGGCTCGCTTGCCGAAACGCCCGTAACGCAGCGCCAGAGTCGGCAATACCAGCAGATTCAGTATCGTCGACGTCACGAGACCGCCGAGTATCACGAGCGCCATCGGTCCCTCGATTTCGTTGCCGGGTTCGCCGCTCTGCAGGGCGAGCGGCAACAGTCCCAGGGCAGTCACGGCAGCGGTCATCAGGATAGGCGCCAACCGTTCCGATGCGCCGAGGATTGCCGTCTCCAGTCCCCAAGCCAGACCGTCGATATTGACCAGATGCTCGTAATGCGAAATGAGCATGATGGAGTTGCGCAGCGTGATGCCGAACAAGGTCACGAAGCCGACCAGCGATCCCAGCGACAAGTCGCCGCCGGTTGCCAGTACGATCAGTACGCCGCCGACCAGCGCAAAAGGCAAATTAGCCATGACGAGCAGAAGCGCTCGCGCGCTTTTTAACGCCAGGAACAGCAACAGGACGATTCCCGTTGCCGCGATCAGCGAATTGATCAGCAAGTCGCGGCGAGCTTGCGCCTGCGCTTCGGCATCGCCGGTAAATACCGCGTAAAAGCCTTTCGGCATGGCAATTTGCGTACGGATACGCCGTTGTGCGGCCTGTACAAAAACGTTCAACGCCGTTCCGCTGACATTGGCGGTAACTGTTTGCAATCGTTGTCCGGCGCTATGTAAAACGGCGTAACGCCCGTCGGTTTCCGCAATATCGGCCAACTGGCTGAGCGGGACGGTCGTCCCCTGGGCGTTGCGTAAAGGCAGCATACCGATTTGCGCAGGATTTTGTCTGGCGGCGGGCGTTAGCACCACGGCTACATTGTAAATGTGATTACCTTCGAAGATCTGGGTCGCAATGACGCCTTCATAGGCTGTTCGGATTGCGTCCAGTACGTCGACCGGTTCGAATCCCCAGCGTGTCAACTGGTCCTGTTTGAGACGTATCGTCAATTGCGGCGTTCCTTGCGGCGACTGTACAGCGACGCCTCTCGCTCCAGGCACCTGATTCAATGCCTGAGCGACTTGCTGCGCCAGACTATCCAGCGTGTCGAGATTATTGCCGTAGATATTGACGACGACCTGAGCGGTATAGCCGGACAGGGTTTCTTCGATACGTTCGGCGAGGAAGGTTTTGGCGACGAAGGCCCATCCGGTGAAACCGGCCGTCGTCTTGCGTATTTGCGCCAATATTCGCGCCTGATCGTGCCCGTTCAGGCCGGGCTGGAGATCGACTTCGAATTCGCCTGCGTTCGTGCCGTATACATCGCTGGAATTATTGGCACGTCCGGCGCGTTGCGCCACCGAGCGGATGCCGGGAATTTTCAGTAAGGCGAGACTGACGCGTCGGCCGGTGTCCAGCGATTGCCGGAGCGAAGTTCCGGGTACGCCGCTCATGTGCAAAATGTAATGCCCTTCGCGCAGTTCGGGCAGAAAAGACGCGTCCAGAAAAGGCAAAACGGCCAGTGCGCAGACGACAGCGACAAGCAGCCCGGCAACCACCCGGTTCGAACGCCGTTCGATGCTCGCCAATAGCGGTCTATAGCGCGTTTTTAACGCTCCGATCAGCCGCGGCTCTTGCGGCTTGAGTCCTTTGCGCGCGAGCAGCAGGTAGGCCAGCGCGGGGGTCACGAATAACGCTACGGCAAGTGAGGACAGTATCGCCAGGATATACGTGATACCCAGCGGGGCAAACAGTTTGCCGGCGACACCCGACAAGGTCAGCACCGGAAAAAATATCAGCGCGACGACAAAGGTCGCGTAAATCACCGCTCCACGGACTTCGACCGATGCCCGGATGACAACCAGCGCGGAGGAAATCGGCTGCGGCAAAAGCGAGTTTTCGCGCAGGCGCCGATAAATGTTTTCCACGTCGACGATGGCATCGTCCACAACTTCGCCCAGCGCAATCGCCAGCCCTCCCAGAGTCATGGTATTGAGGCTGATGCCGAAATGATGCAGAAAGATAATCGCTGTCAGCAGCGATAAGGGAATCGCCGTAGCGGAAATGAACGCCGTGCGCATATCGAACAGGAACAGATACAGCACGATTACGACCAGCACAGCTCCCAGCAACAGCGCAAAACGCAGATGGCCGATGGCGGAAGTAATAAAATTGGCGGGACGGAACAAATCGGGATACAAGCGGATTCCATCGGCCTGCAATGCCGGTTTCATTTCTGCGAGTACCGTTTCGATCGCGTGCGTGACTGTCATCGAGTCGGCGCCGTACTGTCCGTCTACCATGACGACGATACCGGGTTTACCCTCGACGGTCGCACCGCCAGCGGGCGGTTCCGGCGCGAGCGTTACCCGTCCGATGTCGCCCAGGCGAACGGTTGCGCCATTTTTTTGCAGTACCGCTACGTGCGCGAGCTGTTCGATCGAAGTGGTCTGTCCATCGGTCGAGAGCGTGATGCGCTGATTCCGGTTTTCGATAAATCCGGCGCCGCGCACACCGCTCGCACGACGCGCCATACCCAGCACATCCTGTAACGATAAGCCGAGACGGATCAGTTTTTGCGGGTCGACCTGGATTTGATACTGTTTGATCTCGCCGCCGTATACGGTCACGGCGGCGACTCCCGGTATACCCAGGAGATCGGGTTTCAGCGTCCAGTCGGCAAACGTGCGCAAGGCCATCGGCGACAGCGTTGCCGATGTCAAACCGATGCCGAGTACGGTGCCGGTACTGCTGGTCAGCGGATTCATGACCGGCGCTTTCACGCCGTTGGGCAATTGCCCGGCCAGCGTATTCAGCTGTTCGGACACCAATTGCCGCGCCCGGTAGATATCGGTATCTTTGCCGAAGGTCAGCGTGATCATCGATAACCCCTGGATCGATGTGGAGCGCATCGATTCCATTCCCAGCGTACCGTTCAACGCGTTTTCGATCGGCTGGGTGACCAGTATTTCGACTTGTTCCGGCGACAAGCCGGGCGCTTCGGTCTGAATCACGATCAGAGGCGGGGCGAATTCGGGAAATACGTCCAGTCTGGACTGAAAGATCGTATAGATGCCGTAGCCGAGCAACAGGCACGCCAGGGCGATAATTATTCCCCTGAAACGTACGGAAAAGCGAACGATGGCGGTCAGCATGCTAACGATCCGCCGACAGAATGGGAGCGTTAATCGTCATCGTCGCCTTCTTCGCCGGTTTTGATTTGCGCGCGGAATTCCTCCGAGAGCAAAAGCTGAGCGCCGTGGACGACGATCGTATCGCCGGGTTTGAATTCCTGCGTTACATAAAAACCATTGTTTCCGGGTGATTGCTGCGGTACGGCCCGTCGCGCAAAACGATCCTTATCCAGTTGGATATAGACCCAGGGTTGGCCGCCGTACCAGACCAGTGCGCCGGACGGGATGAATAAGGACTGCCGCTGCGAATTTTCAATCGGGAGGAATGCAACGATGCGCGTATTGGCCGGTATAGCCGTATCGGCGCAATAAAAATAACCGCGTCCCGGTATGACCGGATCGGATTGAGGCGCGGCTGCAACGAGAGTCGCGGCGATGCGCTGCCGGTTATATGCGGAAACGCGGATTACCGTTGGTGGCGTCAGGTTTTCGCCCAGTGGCAGGATAATAGTCAGCAACGTTTTTTCGCGTTTCAATAAGGCGTTAAACGATTTTGAAGAGGAGGTCAGGGTTCGGTCCGCCAGTTTCTTGCCGAATTGCTGGGTTATCGCGGCACGAAGATCGGTTTCGTTCAAGGCGGCGGATTCGGCTTTTGCCCGGTCGGCGGTGGCGGCAGCCTGTGCCGTTTGCACCGCTTTCAAGGAAACGTTCCGGTTGTCGGCATATAAAGTCCGGTTGCGTTCGTATTCGGCCTGAGAGGCGGCGGCGGTCGCCCTGGCGGTCGCCGATGCGCCGACCGCGGCTGCGAAACGGCTGCGATAATCGATCAGTGGTAGCAGATCGACGGCGCTGCCATAGGCGATAATTTCCTGACGATAATTGACCGGCGCCAACCGGGCAGTCCGAATCCCGCTCTGTAATTGAGCAGCAGCGTTGACTGTCACGACCGGCATGCCGTTCGTTTGGGCCATACCGGTGTTTGAGGTGGCGGACTGTTTTTCGTCGTTATCTTTCTGCCCGTTCAGAAAAATTTTGCCGCCGAGTGCGGAAAGTATGGCTGTAACGATCAGCAATCCTGTTACCGCGACAAATTTAATATTACGTTTGTATTTCATGGCCTGGAACGTCCTTTGTTCGAAACCGCGTTAAGTCCGGCGAGTGGCAGGGGATGCTGGATGGCATCTTGTAATGTGCCTATAGCTTGTTGGACTTGCATTAATGCTTGTTCGCGGGCCAAGCGGCTGATATCGAAGGTTTGCTGCGCCAGTGCAAGCGCCAGGCGGTCCGTTTCTCCGGCGGCAAAGGTCCGCTGTGCCGAAACAAACTGTATGGCTTGAGCCGCTACCGCAGCATCGGTCTGCTTGAAGATTTTGACGGCGGCACGATAATTGGCCAGCGCGCTGTCGGTTTCGCCGAAGGCCCGGGCCTGCAACATTTTCACCTGCGACTCCGCTTCTGCGCGTTTCGCTTCGGCTTGCGCAATCTGGCCTTGATGCCGGTTAAAAACAGGGAGGGTAATTCCAGATGCGCCGAAAGAGATCTGTTTTTCGCTCTCAACCCAGGCATAGCCCGGATCCAGATGTATGTCGGGATACTGGTTGGCGATTTCCAGTTGTAAGGCGGCCTGACTTGCCTGGTATCGTGCCAGGGCTGCGAGGATGTCGGCCCGATTGAGTGCTGCCAGACGGTGGGCTGTCGCGATGTCGATTTCGGGGCAGCCGTGTTTAAAGGCAGCGAAATCGAATTTGATGCCGTGTAATGCGTTCGACGGGATGCCGATCGCTGCCGCCAATTGCAGTCGCGCCTCGGTTAACTGTTTTCGAACTTTTGCCAGGTCGGCGCGATTACGCATCAGCGTGATAACCGCGAGGTTAGCGTCTGGCGCCGAGGCTTCGCCTGCTTCCGTTCTTCGGTTCAAAATGGCTGCGATACTGTTTTGCGTATCCGTAATTTGCGCTAGAACCGATTCCTCCCGGGCCAGAAAAAACAGGGCGACTAATTGCATGCGGACCTTGGCACCGACTTGCCAGGCAACGTTGCCGATATCGAATACGGCAGCGCTCGACAACTGTTCGGCTTGTGCTATGCGATACCCGCGTTTTCCGGCGGTTTCGAGAGGAATGTCGAGACCCAGACCAAAGGTCCAGGGCGATTGCCCTATCGTCCATGGCGAAGCAGGCGTATATTGGAACGGCAGGGAAAGCACAGGGTTGGGTTTTTGGCCGGCGGTTGTGACCGAGGCCTTGGTTGATCCCCATTTTGTTCTGGCTATATCCAGATCGGGGTTATAATAATATGCGGCAAGCGTAAGTGTAGTTAAATCCCAGGTTCGCAGCGGCCATGCCATCGTTTTTTGTTGGGAATGGGCATCGATGTAATGTTCAAGCTGTGGATTGTCGAGCGTACGAGATTCATAGATTTGTGTTGTCGCGGAAAGATCCAGCGGGCGATCGTGATAGCTTGCGCATCCTGTGAGCATTGAAACGATCACCCCCGGCAGGATTTTTGTAAACGCGAACGATTTCAAATCTGGACTGTAAATTGGAATGGTTCGACAGTGTAGCATTGCAGCTGGGCTAATCTCAAATAATGTTCGCAAGTCAACGATGGTTTGTTTGTTCCGGTTTTGCACGATAGACTGTACAAGAAATAGTTTTCCAGACTCTATTATTTGGATCGGTTCGTAACCGAATCCGGCTGAATTTATCATGAGCGAATCCGCAACCAGTTTGACTGTACCTTTACGCATCCCTGCGTTATTAGGTATGGCAGCAAGTTTGATGGGCATTACAATAATGTTCGGCTGGTTGCTGCATATTCGGGAAATAGTTCAATTCAATGTTGGAAATGTGCCGATGGTTTTTAATGCGGCCCTCTGCTTTTTTCTTAGCGGAATGGCGCTAGCGTTGCCCGGACTCGTGGGGAAGCCGAAACCGGTCTTGCAGGAAAGAGTCGGCATTTTCATCTTTGTTTTTTCCGTTGCGATTTTATTTG
>JAJYPZ010000078.1 GCA_021794855.1 Pseudomonadota bacterium
GCAATTATATAAATGCTGTATTAATCACCGCCAATAAAAATGATTGGATTCCTGCAGGTATCTTCGCGGCTGATATACGTTGCAAAGGGGTGCTTGATGCCCTGCATACGGGACAATACCGCATGACAACATCACCTGACTGGGATTTGCAAGTACAGGGCATGCATATTCGCGTTAATCAACAGACTCGCCTTTGTAAGGATGGGAGATAGGTAGAAAGGGGAAGCTACCCTTTTTATCCCCACCTTCTGCCCTCTGTTCTGAGTAATCGTAACCTGGCATATCCATAGCGGACATTTCTATTTGGGACAAAGCGAACATGACTACTTTGCGTTTGCGCTAACATGCCAATGTCAATACCTTGTCCTCGCAGCCGGATGTAGGTATGCTTCTGTCTTATTCCGCACCAATCAAGCTGCCAAATCGGGCGAATTTATTTAAATATGTTTTTTAATTTATCAATGCAATCATGAGTGTTTAATCGGGGGAACTGTCTTGCAAAATCTGCCTAAAGAAATTTTCAAAGCTTATGACATACGCGGTATCGTCGGCAAGACGCTGACGCCGGAAATCGTGGAAGCCATCGGCCACGCCATCGGTTCCGAGGCGGTTTGCCGTAAACAGAGCAGCATCTGCATAGGGCGCGACGGCCGGCTATCGGGTCCCGATCTGGCCGCCGCATTGGCGCGCGGCATACAGAAAGCGGGGATCAACGTTATCGACCTGGGCATGGTCGCTACCCCGATGACCTATTTTGCCGCGTATCAATTGAATACGCATTCCGCCGTCATGGTCACCGGCTCGCACAATCCGCCCGATTACAACGGCCTCAAAATGGTGCTGGGCGGCGAAACCTTATCGGGCGAGGCGATCCAGGCCTTGCGCAACCGGCTGGAAACCAACGACCTGGTAAACGGCAACGGCACATACAGCCAGCATGACATTGCCACCGAATACCTTGATCGCATCGTCGGCGACATCAAGCTGGCGCGGCCCATGAAAATCATCGTTGATGCGGGTAACGGCATACCCGGCGCATTCGGTCCGACGCTCTACCGTCGTCTCGGTTGCGCCGTGGAAGAGATGTTCTGCGAAGTGGACGGTAATTTCCCTAACCATCACCCCGACCCGTCGCAACCCGATAACCTGCGCGACCTGATCGCTCGCCTCAAAACCAGCGACGCCGAAATCGGCTTGGCGTTTGACGGAGACGGCGACCGTCTGGGCGTCGTCACCAAGGACGGCACGATCATTTTCCCCGACCGGCAGCTGATGCTGTTTGCCGACGACGTACTGTCGCGCAACCCGAATGCCGAAATTATCTTCGACGTCAAATCGACGCGCAAGCTGTTCGAATGGATACGCGTGCGCGGCGGACGGCCCCTGCTATGGAAAACTGGCCACAGTTTCATCAAGGCCAAAATGAAAGAAACCGGCGCTTTGCTGGCAGGCGAAATGTCCGGCCATATCTTTTTCAAGGAACGCTGGTACGGTTTCGACGACGGTCTGTACGCCGGTGCGCGACTGCTGGAATATCTGAGCAGGCAACCCGATCTCGATGCCACCTTGCACAGTTTGCCCGATACCGTCAACACACCTGAAATCAATATCGCCATGGCCGAAGGCGAGCATTACAAACTGATGACGCTCTTGCAAAACACCGCGCACTTTACCGATGCGCAGGAAATTATCAAACTCGACGGTCTGCGCGTCGAGTATGCCGACGGTTTCGGACTGGCTCGCCCTTCCAATACGACGCCCGTGATCGTGCTGCGTTTCGAAGCCGATACCCAGGCGGGCCTGTCACGTATCCAGACCGATTTCCGCCGCGTCTTCAAAGAAGCTGCGCCTGACCTGAAACTGCCTTTCTGATCATGGATACCGCCACCATCGGGCTGGTCTCGATTTCCGACCGCGCCTCCAGCGGCGTATACGAAGACCGGGGTATCCCTGCCTTGCGTGCCTGGCTGGAAAACGCCCTGCTCAATCCCTGCGCTTTCGAAACGCGGCTGATTGCCGACGAACAGAGCTTGATCGAAGCAACGCTGATCAGTCTGGCGGATGCGCATGGCTGCGACTTGATCCTCACCACCGGCGGCACCGGCCCCGCGCCGCGCGACGTTACCCCCGAGGCGACACTTGCCGTAGCAGACAAAATCCTGCCCGGTATCGGCGAAGCCATGCGTGCCGTCAGCCTGAAATATGTCGCTACCGCCATCCTTTCGCGACAAGTCGGAGTGGTCCGCGGCCAATGCTTGATCATCAATCTACCCGGTCAGCCCAAAGCCATCGGCCAGACGCTAGACGGCATATTTTCCGCTATCCCGTATTGCATCGATTTAATCGGGGGCGCATACCTGGAAACCAAAGATGGTGCGGCTTTCAGACCTGGTAGTAGCAAAAAAACAACAGAAGAATGCCCTGAACTGCCGAAATAGATTCATCTATTGGGACTCCATAATAATTCATGTTAGACTCGTTTCACCTGTAATACAGGATAGCGACGCAGCCCTTTAGTCTCTTGCTTTTTTGTTATATTTTTGGAGGAAAACAATGTCCCGCACATTACGTAATTTGGTCGCACTTTCCTGCGTGTTGATGACCGGTCAAGCGCTTGCATCAGACCCGACATCTAATGTCGATTCCCGTTTTTACATCAGTCCTAGCATCAGCGCCACCGCTACAGACAAAGACTGGGGCACGAACAATGGTATGGGTTTTGGTGTTGGAATCGGTAAAGCCGTATCCGAAAGCTGGAACCTGGAATTGAACGGCAACTACACCGATCAGAGCCTGAAAAGCGGCAACAACCACGTACAAAACTTCGGCTACGATGTCGACGCCATGTATTTCTTCAGCCGTAATCCTTCCTTCTCTCCCTTCATCGAAGCTGGTGTGGGCGGCGTAAACACTCACGTTTACAGCAGTTCGCAAGATAACTTCGCCGGCAACGTCGGTATCGGTTTCATGAAGTGGATGAATGATATCGCGTTTCGCGCCGATCTCCGTTATCGCCGTGTGAACGATGTCAACAACTATCCGGGCGGCATCGGCACCTTCACTCCTAGCGACTGGATTGCCAGCATAGGTCTGGTCATTCCTCTCGGTCCTAAGCCTGTACCGCCGGCACCTGCCCCAGCTCCGGAACCAGCTCCCGCTCCAGCTCCAGCACCGCAGGAAGCTCCGCCACCTCCTCCAGCTCCCGAGCCGGTTGAAATACCGCGTCCGGTCGCTCACAGCAAGATCGTTCTGGAAGGTACCCACTTTGCTTTCAACAAGGCTACTCTGCGTCCTGACGGCAAGGAAATTCTTGACGAAAACGCTAAAGCTCTGAACAAGTACCCAGACATCAATGTGGAAATCGCGGGTTACACCGACAGTACCGGTCCAGCTAAATACAACCTGAAACTGTCGAAGGAACGCGCTGAAACGGTCAAAAAATACCTCGAATCCAAAGGTATTGCCGCAAACCGCATGACGATCAAAGGTTTCGGCGAGAAGCATCCTATCGCCAGCAACAAGACCAAAGCCGGTCGTGCTAAAAACCGTCGTGTAGAAATTGAAATCCTGAACTAAGCACGTTGAAATACGCCGTTGGGCTGCGCAAGCAGGCCACGGCGTACAGAGACACCCCTTAGTAACAAAAAAACCGCAGATTCTGCGGTTTTTTTGCTTTTAGCGCCACGCTTACTGTTCACTCCTGAACTAATTCCCATAACTTTTCCAGGCGCTTGACCGAAACCGGCTGCGGCGTCTTTAAATGCTGCGCGAACAAGGAAATACGCAGTTCCTCCAGTTGCCAACGGAATTCTTCCAGATGCGGGTCGTTGATGCCGTTTTGCCGGTGTTTGTCTAAACGCGTCTTCCATTGCGCCGTAAGCCGGGCGAGCGTAGCGCTATGCTGCTGGTCCAGTGCGCGCCGGTCGGCCATCTTCGCCATACGCTGCTGCATCCCTTGCAAATAGCGCGGCAACTGCTGCAGGCGACGCCACGGAGTAGCGACAATAAAGCCTTTATAAACAAGACATTGCAGTTGTCCGGTCAGATCTTTATTGGCATGCGCAGCCACAGTGCCGAGTTGCGGCAAAAGCTGCTGATGCAAAGCAAGTATTTCTCCTACCGTCTGAGCCAGAGAGGCCGCAACCGGCCGCAGCCGGACGCGGGCTTTTACCAACTGGCTGTCGAATTGCCCGGGCGTGCGCGGAACCTCGTCTTCGCCGAGGCAGGCCTGTTCCGCTATCACGCTTAACAACGCCTCGCGTAGCTCGTCCGCATCTCCGAATGCCCGGTACGCCAAAACGAGGCGCGTCATATCGGGCAAACCTTTTTCCAGCGCCTTGAATTGTTCCGCCAAAGCCAGACGAAACAACCGCACGACGCCAATCCGGTGCGCCCGCTCGGCTGCGTGGACGGTATCGAGCAAACGCAAGGCGACACTATCGCCTTCGTCGACGACGGCCGGATAACCGGTCACGCTCAACCCCGCGCGAGTAAACGGCAAGGACGGCGGCACTTCGCCGAAATCCCAGCGTTTGATGCCGGTCTTTTCAAAGCTGTTGTCCGGCGCACTGAATATCATCTGCGCTGCCTGACCCAACCGCTGCTGCAAATCGGGCAGGTCGCGCGACATCGCCAGCTCCTGCGCCCGTTCGTCGACGACGCGAAAATTCATTTGCAGATGGCGGGGCAGAGCATCCTGCCACGCGCTGACGACAATTTTCAGACCGCTGCGTTGCGCGAGCCAGACAGCCAGCGCTGCGGCCATGCCGCCGGTCCGCTCCAGCTCCGTCATCGCAGCCGTTACCGTATCGGGCACCGGGACGAATACGCGGCGCAACTGTTTGGGCAGCGCTTTCAAATACCAGCCGAGCTTTTCCCGCAACATGCCCGGCACTAGCCAGTCGAAACGGTCTGCCGACAAGGTATTGAGCAGCGCCAGCGGCACGGTTACGGTGACGCCATCGAGCAAATGGCCCGGCTCGAAGCGATATTGCAGCGGCAGCGCGATGTTTTCCCATTGCAGCGTTTGCGGAAACCAGTCTTCCGTAATCGTTTCGGCTTCATGCCGCATCACGTCTTCGCGACGCAAATACAGCAAGCGCGGTGCGGTTCGCTCCGCTTCGCGGCGCCAGCGTTCGAAACTCGATCCGTTGACGATGTCGGCGGGAATGCGCGCATCGAAAAAAGCAAACAGACCCTCATCGTCGACCAGCACATCCTGCCGACGCGCTTTATGTTCCAGTTCGCCGACTTCGTGCAGCAATTGCTGATTATGGCTGAAAAATTCGGCGCGCGTTTCGAACTCCCCGGCAACGAGTGCAGAGCGAATAAAGATTCTGCGACTTTCCGCTGGATCTATCGTGCCGTAATGCACTTTACGCCGCGGAATAATGATCAGACCGTATAGTTGCACCTGTTCGTATGCGCTGACCTGAGCCGTTTTCTTTTCCCAGTGCGGATCGAAATAATGCCGCTTGCACAAATGCGACGCGACCGATTCCAGCCATTCGGGTTCGATTTTCCCGACCATTCGGGCATACAGGCGGCTGGTTTCGATCAATTCGGCGCACATGACCCATTTCGGCGGCTTTTTTGCCAGCGCGGAACCCGGATGTATATGAAACTGGATTCCGCGCGCACCCTGAAAACCGCCCTCGTCCTGCTTTACTCCGATGTGGCCGAGAAATCCGCTCAGCAAAGCCTTGTGGATCGCCTCGTAACTGGCGGGTTCGGTATTTTCGCGCAAACCGAGCTCGCCCGCCGTCGTTGCGAGCTGACCGTGCACTTCGCGCCATTCGCGCAACCGGGCGGGATTCAAAAATTGAGCATGACACTGTTCCTGCAGGCTGCGTCGGGATTTTTGATGCTTGATCAGATCGTCGTACGCTTCCCACAATTTCAGCACGCCGACAAAATCCGAGCGCTCGTCGGCAAAAATCCGATGTTTTTCGTCCGCCGCACCGGCTTTGGCGACCGGTCGTTCCCGCGGGTCCTGCACCGACAGCGCGGAGCAAATGATCAGCGCCTCGGTAAGGCACGATTGCTGCTGCGCGGCGAGCAACACGCGGCCGATTTTGGGGTCCAGCGGCAACCGCGACAATTGCTTGCCGGTCTGCGTCAGCCGTCGCATATCGTCGACCGCATTCAGTTCTTCCAGCAGTTGATAGCCGTCCGCAATAGCGCGCGGCGTCGGCGTATCGAGGAAGGGGAATTCCTCCGGCTGCCCCAGCCGCAACGCCAGCATGCGCAGAATGACGCCGGCCAGTGACG
>JAJYPZ010000079.1 GCA_021794855.1 Pseudomonadota bacterium
CGGCCGATAATTTTGCGTTTTTGCTCGGGATCGGTGACGCCGGCAAGATGGCGCATGAATTCCGCGCCGGCATCGACATGGATGACCTTGACGCCCAGATTTTGCGCAAAGGTCAGCATCACCTGTTCGACTTCGTTCAAACGCAGCAAGCCGTTGTCGACGAACACGCAGGTCAGTTGGTTGCCGATCGCCTTGTGCAGCAAAGCCGCGACCACCGACGAATCGACACCGCCGGACAGGCCCAGCAGCACTTCGTCGCTGCCGACTTCCGCCCGGATACGGGCAATAGCGGTATCGGCGTAGCCGGGCATATGCCATTCCTCGCCTATGCCGCAAATATCGTGCACGAAGCGCGCAATGATCGCTTTACCCTGCACGCTGTGCGTGACTTCGGGGTGAAATTGCAGGCCGTAATAACCGCGTTTTTCATCCGCCATGCCGGCGATCGGCGTCGCCGCATTGCTGGCGCAGATACTGAAACCTTCCGGCAGCGCGTTCACTTTGTCGCCGTGACTCATCCATACATCGAGCAAGCCGTGTCCGTGTTCGTTGACGTGATCCTGCAATTCCTGCAACAGTCTGGAATGCCCCCGGGCGCGCACCTGCGCATAACCGAATTCGCGCTGCAGCGCTTGTTCGACCGCGCCGCCCAGCTGCGCCGCCATGGTTTGCATGCCGTAACAGATCCCCAGTACCGGCACGCCGAGTTCGAACACCGCTTGCGGCGCGCGCGGCGTTTCTTCTTCCGTCACCGAAGACGGGCCGCCCGACAGAATGATGCCTGCGGGATCGAATTGGCGGATAAATTCGTCGCTCACATCGTAGGGATGCAATTCGCAATATACATGGGTTTCGCGCACCCGCCGCGCGATCAATTGCGAATATTGCGAGCCGAAATCCAGGATCAGTATTTTTTTATAAGTCATTTCCACACTCTGAAATACGTAAAAAAACAGCAGCCGGCAATAAGTTTGCAGGCTGCTGTCCGATTATCCGCGCTCGCGCAATAACGCACGCAAGCTAGCGCTGTTCAATCCAGCCGATAATTGGGCGCTTCCTTGGTGATCTGCACGTCGTGCACGTGCGATTCTCGCGATCCTGCTGCGGTAATTTCGACGAATTCGGCGCGTGCCTGCATGTCGGTTATCGTCATGCAGCCGAGATAGCCCATGCTGGCGCGCAAACCGCCCATCAATTGATGAATGACCGCAAGTACGCTGCCTTTGTAAGGCACGCGCCCTTCGATCCCTTCGGGCACGAATTTGTCGGTATTGGATTCGTTATCCTGAAAATACCGGTCGCTCGACCCTTTTTGCATTGCGCCCAGTGATCCCATACCGCGATACGATTTATAAGAACGGCCCTGGAACAGCTCTATTTCGCCCGGCGCTTCTTCCGTCCCCGCAAACAGACCGCCCAGCATGACGGTATTCGCGCCCGCTGCAATCGCTTTCGCAATATCGCCCGAGTAACGCACGCCGCCGTCGGCGATCAGCGGGATGCCGCGATCCGCCAGCGCCAGCGCTACGTTCTGGATCGCGGTAATCTGCGGTACCCCTACGCCGGCAATGATCCGCGTCGTGCAGATGGAACCCGGACCTATACCCACTTTCACCGCATCGGCGCCGTGATCGGCCAATGCCAGCGCTGCGCTGGCCGTCGCAATATTGCCGCCTATGATTTGCAGATGGGGGAAATTCGTTTTAACCCAGCGCACCCGGTCGAGCACGCCCTTGGAATGGCCGTGCGCGGTATCGATGACGACAACGTCCACACCGGCATGCGCCAGCGCAGCAACGCGATCTTCCGTTCCTTCGCCCACGCCCAGCGCAGCGCCTACGCGCAGGCGGCCTTGACTATCCTTGCAGGCATTGGGGTGTTCCGACGATTTCTGTATATCCTTGACCGTAACCAGTCCGCGCAATTCGAACGCATCGTTGACGACCAGCAAACGCTCCAGCCGGTGTTTGTGCAGCAAACTCAGCACTTCCGAGCGGGTGGCGCCTTCCATTACGGTCACCAGACGCTCGCGCGGCGTCATGACCCGGCTGACGGGCTGGTCGAGATTGGTTTCGAAACGCAGATCGCGGTTGGTGACGATGCCGACTACCTTGCCGCCGCCATCGACGACCGGCAAGCCGGAAATTTTGTGTTTCCGCATGGTCGCCTGCACGTCGCGCACGGTCATGTCGGGCGTTACCGTCACGGGTTCCTTCACGACACCGGACTCGAACCGCTTCACCCGCGAAACTTCCGCCGCCTGCTGTTCTATGCTCATGTTTTTATGAACGATGCCTATGCCGCCTTCCTGCGCCAGCGCAATCGCCATCGGCGCTTCGGTGACCGTGTCCATAGCAGCGGAAAGCAGAGGGATATTCAGCGTAATCTCGCGGGTCAATCGGGTTTGCAGACTTACGTCGCGAGGCAGTACTTCAGAATGGGCCGGGACGAGCAATACATCATCAAAGGTGAGGGCTTTTTGGATCACGCGCATGATCTTTGTTCCGAACAAAGCAATATTATACGGTAAACTTGAATTCGCCGCTATTCGGAAACCTCGTGCCATGCAGAATCGCCGATAAAATTTGCCTGTTTGCAAAAATAGTTGACGCCCGGGCCGCTAATCGCTAAGTTTCTCTAAATTCCGTTCATCCGTTTTTAAAGGGGCCGACCATGACGAATACATTTATCGGGGCATTCATTTGCGTCTTTGTGCTTCTGATCAGCGCTTGCGCAAACAATGCACCGGTCAGGCAACCCAACGGCGTCTATTTGACCGGATCGGCGATCGCTGCGCTCGATCGGGCTAAAGCCGATGTCGACAAGGCCCGGCAGCAAGATGCGTTATGGACGACGGCGCTCAACGAACTGAACGCCGCCGAAACGGCCGCCACGCAGGGCGAAAGCGCGGCCGTGATCGATCATGCGCATGAAGCGAGCGCTCTCGCCAAATTAGGCATCGCGCAATTGTCGCTACCGAGCACGAACCCGTTCAAATAAGCCCGGTTCGAGGGTCCATCGAGAAAATAAACGGTCGGCAATGCCTCGACAGCTTTTCTTTTGATTAAATAATCTATAATATCAGTGATATCTATAAGGCTCGCTGGCGGATCAAATCATGACCGATAACATAGAGAACTTGCTGCTGGAACATTTAAAACGATTCCAGGCCGGTCAGGATCGTATGGAACGCAAACTGGATGAGCTGACCCGCCGGGTGTCGAATCTGGAAGCCGGCCTGGCGTCCGTTATTCAGCATTTAGGGCATCTGGCCGCCGCCGACGCACAGCAGCAACTGGCTGCGGACGGGTTTAATCTACGGCTGGAACGTATCGAACGTCGCCTGGAACTGGCTTGATCTCACCGGTGTCCGGCGGCAATCAGTCCGCCGTCGCGCCGGTTTTTTCCATATCGCCGCCGCCCTTTTTCATGACTTTTCCTTCTTCGGCGCGCTGACGCCGGACTTCTTTAGGGTCGGCCAGCAATTTGCGATAAATTTCGACGCGGTCTTTATCGCGCAATACGGTGTCGGGCTTGACCAGCTTGCCGAAAATGCCGACTTTGTTCTGTTTCAGGTCGATTTCGGGAAATTTCTGCAGGATGCCGGAAGCTTCTATCGCCTGAACGACCGTCATGCCCTCTTCGCCGTACAAGGTCAGAATCATTTGCGTTTCCGGTCTGGCATACGCCACTTCGATTTTGACCGGCAACTCTACTTTATTATCGGGCTTGGCAAACGCCTTCGCCACATCGACCGACTGATTCATGATGTTCCGTATACCTCTTCCGCACGCTGAATAAAGGCTTCGACGAAGCTGTTGGCAATATAACCGAATACCGGGCCGAGCACGGCATCGAGCAATTTGCTGGAAAACTCGTAATGCAGGATGAATTCGATTTTGCAGGCCGCATCGCTTAATGCCTTGAACCGCCACTCGCCGTCCAGATGTTTGAACGGGCCGTCCAGCAGGCGCATTTTTATCAGACTGGGCGCCTCGTTAGTGTTTTCCGTCGTAAAATATTGCTTGATATGCATATAATCGATATGAATGGTGGCGACCATTCGATGTTCCTCGCGACTTTTCACTTCGCTGCCGCTGCACCAGGGCAGAAATTCGGGGTACTCTTCAACTTTATCGACCAGATCGAACATTTGCCGTGCGCTATGCGCTACCAGAACGCTTTTGTTTACGAGTGCCATTGTGCTGAGTGCCTATAAAAACTGGTAAAATACCCGCTTAAACTGGAATACGTCTATGAGTATCGTACAAAACAAAAAAGCATACCACGATTATTTCATCGAGGATAAATACGAAGCGGGCCTGATGCTCGATGGCTGGGAAGTCAAAGCCATACGGGCCGGACGGGTTCAGCTTAAAGAAGCCTACGTCGTCATCAAAAACGGCGAAGTCTTTCTGATCGGCGCGCATATCAGCGCACTCGCCACCGCTTCGACCCACGTACACCCCGAAGCGACGCGCACCCGCAAATTATTGCTGCATGCCGCCGAAATCAGCAAGCTGATCGGCAAGGTCGAACGCGCCGGTTATACGCTGGTGCCGATCGATATGCATTACACGCGCAGCCGCGTCAAATTGCAGATCGGACTGGCCAAGGGCAAAAAAGAACACGACAAACGCGAAACGGCAAAGAATCGCGAATCCAGTATCGAAATTCAGCGCGCGATGCGCAGCCATAACAAACATGCCTGATCGCGGCGATCGCAAAACGCGCACAGATTCAGCCATTCCGGTCGTTCGTGATTTTCAACCGCGTCAACGTTGAAGACATAGATGATCGATCAGTAAACGAAACGCTCGTGCAACCGTCTCGGGTTCGGATATGCAGCGCTTTTAACAGCTCGATCAACGGATCAGCCTTGATTTCTGGAGTAATGCGCATGTTTGCTTTAGGGTATGGCTTGGGCAACATTATCCTATAAAAAACTCGGGAGGGACAACGATGTCAGTGCTCTCAAGAAACACATTCGTTGCCACGTTGGACTTACGACCCGAGACGTTCTTGACGTGTCGTGTACTGACCTGCAAGACCTTGAAACCGCGGGATTCAGGCAGTTCGACAACATCAAGGTGGCTAGTTCCCCGCACCAAAGCCTGTCGCCAGCGGGAAAATCCCAACGCATCGACATAATCGATGTCTGGCAACGCATCAACGGCGATTGACAAGCGGTATTGATCCAGACTGTTCAGCCACTCCCTATCAATTGTCACTGCCGTTGCTGTCGTAGCCGTTGATGTCGTAGCCATCGCTGTCATAACCGTTGCTATCGTAGCCGTTGACATCATAGCCGTCGCTGTCATAACCGTTGCTATCGTAGCCGTTGCTGTCGTAACCATCACTGTCATAACCATCGCTATCGTAGCCGTTGCTGTCATAGCGAGGTGTGCCGTCATCTGCGAGCGTTTCATGGTTGATGATTGGATTAACGGCAGCTATAGCGTTATTCACCTCGTTGTCAACATCAACCGCGAGACCACCGACCCCGGCATCAGTGTGAAGCTTGCCTGTTTGATGCGCTGGTTCCTGCAAGCGCTCTTCGTGGAATTGTCTTTCCAAGTTCTCGCCGGTAATGGGCTGTACATTGCTAACCAGTTCCATCGGTGGCAATGGATTTGCAATTTCATGAATATGCGACTGAATATATGCCGCACCGAAGGCAATCGAATGCATGTTGCGGTCATTGTTTGAGGAAGATGATCGAGAAAAAATTTCAACGGCGCTTCCGCCAATTTCCGCCAAGCTTGCCCCATATCCTGTCAGTTGGGCAACAATCCCCAAATGAAAAGATGCCGCATCCTGAAACATTGGTATGAAGTTTCCACTAAACGTCATGGTGCCATCGGCATTTTTATAGGTTCTCTGCAAATCTTCAGCGCCTCCACGAATAAAGGACATCGCCAAGAATTCAATAGGAGACAAACCTTGCTTGTCGACCTGAACGAGTATATCTACAAATGCCGTAGCCATTGAGATTGCGTAATTCGCAGGAACAACCAGATAATTATGAGGATTCGCATCGTGGATTTCCGTACCATCGGCATGATAATAATGATTATCCAGTGCATTAACGGTGTTCGGCCTGCAATTGGGATTTCCCACCGGTTTCCCATCCAGGCTAATCAAAAATTTCGCCGGAACCAGTTTTTCTTGTTCTGGATGACCATCGACGAAATCCTTAACATAAAAAATATCTTTCAGGGACTGCATTCCCACCCCCCTCTA
>JAJYPZ010000080.1 GCA_021794855.1 Pseudomonadota bacterium
GGATTCCCCTGGCTTGCCGCAGGGTATTCCCAGGTGCCTGTCAGTCCGCTGGCGGGCTATGCTCCAATCCTCGGCGTATTCGGCATATCGCTACTGCTGGCGTGGAGCGCTGCCAGTCTGGCGCATCAACCGCCGCGTTATCTTTTGCTTATCGCTGTCGTCTGGGGCGCCGGAATCGGTTTACAGCGGATACATTGGACCCATCCTCTCGGCTTGCCAGTCAGCGTGAGCTTGCTGCAAGGCAATATCAGCCAGTCGGTCAAATGGGAACCCGGACATACCGCCTCTACATTGCAGATTTATCGTCAAATGGCGGCGGCCAGCCATGCGCGACTTACGATACTGCCGGAAACGGCTATCCCCGAATTTTACGACGAAGTCCCCAAAAGTTATCTCGATCTCTTGACCACAGACGGCCGTAAAAACGGCGGAGATCTCTTGCTGGGAATTCCGGAACAGACCGGCGATGATAATTATTACAATAGCGTGATGAGTTTCGGCGTCTCGCCCACTCAGGTCTACCGTAAATTTCATTTGGTGCCGCTGGGCGAATTCATTCCGCTCAAACCGCTTTTCGGGCGAATAATCGAGATCTTGCATATTCCCCTGTCGGATTTTTCCCGCGGCAGCAGCTATCAGCAACCCTTGCGTATTTCCGGTCAGCGCGTCGCTGCCGATGTATGTTACGAAGACGTTTTCGGCGAAGAAATCATTCACCAGCTTCCTTCGGCCACCCTGCTCGTTAACGTCACCGACGACGCCTGGTTCGGCGACAGCATTGCACCGTGGCAGCATCTGCAGATCTCGCAAATGCGCGCCCTGGAAAGCGGTCGATACATGCTGCGCGCCACCAATACCGGCGTTACTGCAATAATCAATACGCACGGCATCGTGCTGGCGCATTTACCGGTATTTACACGAGGCGTGCTGAATGGGAGGGCGCAAGGTTATGCAGGATCAACCCCTTTCGTACTCTGGGGAAACAAAATGGCGCTGCTGTTGGCGGGGCTAATGTTATTAGCGGAGTTTAGGCGTAAAAAACCTGAATGCAAAGCTACAGCGTTAGTCTGACGATAGCGTTATTAGCGAGTAAAATAAATAGCAAAACGCTGTATCACAACTAGCCGTATAAACTTTACTTTTTATCCCGGCCAAAAAATTTCAGCGCCCGTTTCCGGCCTGAAACGAGCAAAAATGCGAATTCTCCGCCTTGCGCGCCTTCCGGTTTTATCTTGTCTCTGCCTTTTCAAAAATTCGACCTCATTTATATTTCGTAACTTGCTAAATTATATATAATTTAGGGCTTTACAATAAACTTGCGTAGTATAAAATCTCAAATGCGATTTAATTATCTAATTATAAAAAGACGCATATGACCTCAGCCGCCTCCAACCTCATCCGTTCCATGGAGATCAAGAATCTCCCGACCTTGCCGCACATTCTTTTACGCGTTCTGGATATGTGCAACCATGACGATGCGTCACTGACTTCGATTGCCGAAATCATAAGCAAAGATGCCGCCCTCAGCTCCAAGGTTATAGGAGCGAGTAATACCGCCTTGTATAACAGACAAAATAAGTATATTTCGTTCGAACAAAACCTGGCTTTATTAGGCCTGGATATGGTCAAGACCATAGTTATCAGCTCTTCGTTTTATCAAGTATTCAATAATCTCAATATTACTCCCGGTTTCGACCTCAAAAAATTCTGGAGAAACTCGCTGACAGCGGCGGTACTCGCCAAATCCATAGCCCGGGAAATCGCCTATCCTCATCTCGAAGAGGCCTATTTGACCGGCCTGATGCTAAACATCGGACAATTGGTGCTCTGGAGCAATTTCCCCAAACAATATTCCGCTCTTCTGCATGACGAAATCGATGAAACGGAGCTGCTGTCGCTAGAGGAAGCGAAATTAGGCCACAATCACTGTGAAGTCGGCGCATCGCTGGTAACCACATGGAATCTCAATTCATTTATCGCTGATGCGGTTCTGTATCATCACAGTCCGCAAGCAAAAATTGTCGATACCCATTCCCTGATACAGATTGCATTTATTGCCAACGCTCTTTCGCGACAGGAAAACGATGAAATGGCAGCCGCCGTTGCAGCCGAACAACTGCTGAATATCAGCGGAGATAAAATCGAGCGGATTATGAATCAGGCCCGCATCATAGTCGACAATGTCGCGCTATCGCTGGGTATCGATATTGAAACATCACCGAATTCCGCCGGGAATGCTTCCAGGAAAACCGAACCCGATACGATGCGGCAACAAAAACTGCAGCTGGCGCTCGAATTACGCGATATTGTTCTGGTCGGCAGAGGCCATGCTGCCGATGTCTCCAATTCGCTGGACGAAACATTATCCTCGATACATCGTTCGGCGCAGATACTTTTCGGTTTTCAGGATATCGCTTTTTTTATCGTCGATTCCGCCCGCAGCTCGCTCAACGGAAAATGTCTGTGCGGTCAAGGCATGCTGCTGAATGAACTGAGCATTCCGCTTAACAAGAAAAACAGCCTCGTTACCGAAGCATTTCGGACCAAGACCAGTACTCATTCCTTCGGTACCGCAGAAAAAAACATTTCCAGCATACTGGACGAGCAAATTATTCGGCTGCTGGCTACGGAAGGCATTTATTGCCAACCCCTGTATACCCAGAACGAAACCGTAGGCGTGCTGATATACGGAATCTCGCCGGCGCAATTGTCAGGCATAAAAAAACAGCAGAAACTGCTTTCGTTATTTGCCCAGCAATCAGCGCAGGCGATTGCATTACTCGCCGATTTCGTAAAGCAGGAAGCACGCATCAAATCGGAAATCACGGCATCGGTCCGAAATCAGGCTCAACAAATCGCTCATGAGGCGAACAATCCGCTCAGCATAATCAAAAATTATATGCAGCTTCTGAGCACTAAACTTTCCAAAGAAGATCGCGCACAGGATGACCTTCGTATTATCCAGGAAGAAATCAACCGGGTATCGCGCATATTCAATAATCTTGTCGTATCGTCCGTCGACGAAACGAAATTGCTGGTCGAATTGAATGTCAACAGCGTTATTTCCGATCTGTACAAATTATCCATGGATACCTTGTTCAATCAATACGGAATAAGCATAACGACCGAATTCGATCGCACTTTGCCGAATATCGTCACCGACAAAGACAAACTGATACAAATCCTAATCAATCTGATGAAAAACGCTGCTGAGGCCATGCGCCACAGCGGCGGCAACGTGCATATCGCTACCCGTACCATTACCCTGCGCAGTGGCGCGCAAAATATCGAGATTTCCATCAAGGACAACGGGCCGGGCATTCCTCCCGAAATTCTTGAAAATCTGTTCAGACCCGTGCCCGCTACCGCAAATAAAAAAGGCAGCGGACTGGGGCTTTCCATAGTTAAAAACCTGATCGATGAGCTACAGGGCAAAATACTTTGCCAGAGCAGCCCATCGACAGGAACGTCGTACCAGATACTGCTACCCGATTTAAGCGAAAACAGGTCCGTATAATAAACGTGCGCATACATTAAATTATTACTTCATCCTTGGCAGTTCCGTAAAATACTATTGAAAATGGAATTAAACTATGCATACATTAACTGAACGGCCAATGATCTTGGTTGTAGATGATGAACCGCATCTGCGCAATAGTTTATCCTCCATTCTCGATCTTCACGGCTATGCTTCCTCGACCGCGGAAGGAGGCAGGTCCGCCCTGCAAGCGCTGGAAGAAAATGAATTTGAATTGATATTGCTCGATCTGGGCATGCCTGACATCGACGGCCATAAAGTCATGGAACGGATCGCAGCCGATCGACATGACACCTGCGTCATCGTGGTCAGCGGAGACATATCCATCGATTCGGCCATCAGCGCTTTGCGACATGGGGCGTGCGACTATCTGAAAAAACCTTACGACACTGACGAGCTTATGCTCAAAATCGGCAATGCGCTCGCGCGCAGACGCCTGGAAAAAGAAAATAGACTGATTAACGTACAGCTTAAGGAATCCGAGCGCTGGTATCGTTATATGGTCAATAATTCGCCGGATTTCATCTACACACTGGATGAGCAGGGTTATGTCACTTTCTGCAACGACCGGGTTGAATCCCTGCTGGGCTACAACAAAGATGCCGTTATCGGCAAACATTTTTCTACGTTTATTCATCCTGAGGATGTAGAAGCATCCCTACACGTCATTACGGAAAGGCGAACGGACGAACGGACGATCAGTAATACCGAGATCCGCATTCCTCATGGCACCGATCCCGCTATTCTGACCCTGGAATTCAGTTCGTTCGGCATTTACGATGAAAAAAAACCCGGACAGCCTCCCGAATATAAAGGTACTTACGGCGTTGCGCGAGATATCACGGAAAGAAAAAAAGCTTCCGAATTAATTATGTACCAGGCCTACCACGATCTGCTTACAGGACTGGCCAATCGTAATTTGTTCCGCGATCACCTGGAATTGGCCATTGCTCAGGCACGCCGTTACAGGCACATGCTGGCATTGATGTTTCTGGACCTTGACCGCTTTAAACGGGTTAACGATACTCTGGGTCACGCCGTAGGCGATCTTTTGCTGATCGAAGTCGCGGGCCGTTTAAAAAACTGCCTGCGCGATGGCGATACGTTAGCGCGGCAGGGAGGCGACGAATTTACCCTGCTGTTATCGCATATCGAGAATCAGGAACATGTAGTCAACGTAGCCGAAAAAATCATCAAGGAATTCACTGCGCCGTTTTATATCAATGGCCATGAATTATACGTTCCGATGAGTATAGGTATTTCGCTATATCCCGATAACGGCGAAACCATAGACACGCTAATCAAGAATGCCGATATCGCCATGTATGACAGTAAAGCCAAAGGGAGGAATCGTTACCAGATATATACGCCCAATATGAACGCGATGTTCGACCAGCGGTTTTCACTGGAAATCCAGATGCGCAAAGCGCTGGAACGGAACGAATTCCAAATCGTCTACCAACCGCAGATTAATGTCGCGACACGCATGATTTCAGGCATCGAAACCTTGATAAGGTGGACCTCGCCGTTGTTAGGAAACCTGTTGCCGATGAAATTCATACCCTTGGCGGAAGAAACCGGCCTGATCATTCCTATCAGCGAATTCGTATTGAAATCGGTTTTCCAGCAAGCCCAAATCTGGCACAAATCAGGATTGTTGCCGCAACGTATTGCGATCAATATCTCGTTTCGCCATCTTGAACAGGAAGGATTTGTCGATTATATCGAAGAATTATTAAAATTTTACGGACTTTCCGGTTCCATGATCGAAATGGAGATAAATGAAACCACCTTGTTGAACGAAGGCGATCACATAGTCGAAAAACTCAATACCCTGACGAAAATGGGCATTAAAATCGCGCTGGACGATTTCGGTACCGGATATTCCTCCATGAATTACCTTAAAAAATTTCCTATCGGCACCATCAAGATCGACCGATCCTTTATGCCTAAGTTCATTGGCGATTCGGACAACGAGTCGATCGTTGCCGCCATATGCTCGCTGGCAAAAAATCTCCGGATCAATTTAATCGCGGAAGGCGTCGAACTGGACGATCAATACCAGCTACTGCATACTCTAAACTGTGATGAAGCGCAGGGGTATCTTTTTTGCAAACCGCTTTCCAGCCAGGAAATCACTGAGCTTCTGGTAAAAAATCTGCCTCTGTTACCGCAGCATTAATTAATCATTCCAGCCATTATTATTTTCCGCTGAACAGAACTATCCGCCGTATTTATCTGGTTTCATAATTTCAGACCGTTCAGTTTCCGTTTTATCCACCTATAATCTTTATCGTCCGGACGGATATTGAACTGGGAGCAATTTTTATGCAATCAAGCACTATGCATGATTACGCTGTCTATGACCGTTTAAACAAAAGGAGTTTTTTATGGGTGCCGAGATGCCGGCTCAATCTATCAAACTGCAGCGTTATTTTCTTTCCGGCCATTGTCATCGTGTCGAGCTGTTTTTATCTTTGCTTGAATTGCCGTATGAACTGATAGAAGTCAACCTTAAAACCGGAGCCCAAAAAAGCCCGGCATTTCTTGCCATGAATCCTTTCGGTCAGGTTCCGGTAATTCAGGATGGAGAGATTATCCTGGCCGATTCAAACGCAATTCTGGTGTATCTGGCGACCAAATACGGCGGTCCTGACTGGTTGCCGCA
>JAJYPZ010000081.1 GCA_021794855.1 Pseudomonadota bacterium
TTGCGCCGGTTATGGGCTTGAAATCGTGGCTCAGTCTGCCGTCGGGGCCGCGGTCGGGCATTATATTCGCACCGGCAGCGACCGAGACTTTGCATACCCTGACGAAGCCGCAGACGGAAATAGCGATCCTGGCCGGCCCGGAGGGCGGATTTACGGATGACGAATATCGGCAGGCGGCAGACGCCGGATTTGTCGCGGTACGGCTGGGGCCGCGAATTTTGCGTACCGAAACCGCCGCGTTGGCGGCGCTCAGCGCCATGCAGGTGTTGTGGGGCGATATTTGATGCTGCCTTGCAGAAGTGGCGGACGGCTGGAAGCAATGCCGTGTGAGGGAGTGCAAATGCAGCCAGGCCGGGAATAATTGCACGAAGTCCGGTTTACGCGTGTTGCCGGAACGAATAATATTTTAATCAATCATGGTGCCCTGATGTCTTCAACTGCTTTCGTACACTGGTTTCGTGCGGCTGCGCCGTATATCCACGCGTTTCGCGGCAAAACCTTCGTGCTGGCTTTCGGCGGCGAAGTGCTGGTCGACGATCAGTTCACCCGTCTGGCGCACGATCTCAATCTGCTCAACAGTCTGGGCGTACGGCTGGTGCTGGTGCACGGCGTGCGTCCGCAGGTTGAAGATCATCTCACCGAACGTCAGGCGGAAATCCGTTACGTTGACGGCTTGCGCGTCACCGATGAACGGGCGTTGGCGTGCGTCAAGGAAGCCGTCGGCGAAGTGCGGGTGGAAATCGAGGCTTTGCTGTCTATGGGTTTGCCCGGCAGCCCGATGGCGAATGCCGATATTCGCGTGGCCTCAGGCAATTTTGTTACGGCACGGCCGCTGGGGGTGCGTAACGGCGTGGATTTATTGCATACTGGCGTCGTGCGCAAAATCAATGCGGCGGCGATCCGGCAGCGGCTCGAAGATAACGACATCGTGCTGCTGTCGCCGCTGGGCTATTCGCCGACCGGCGAGATTTTCAATCTGTCGCTGGAAGATGTTGCGACTGCCGCTGCGACGGCATTGAAAGCCGACAAGCTTATTTTTCTGATGGAAGGCGACGGCGTGATTCAGGCCGACGGCGAACTGCTGCATTCGCTGACGGTGCCCGAAGCCCGGCAATTGATGGCGCAGCACGCGGATCTGGGCGACGATGTCGCGTATTATCTGCCCTGCGCTATTCAGGCCTGCCAGCAGGGCGTTGGACGGGTGCATCTGATCAGTCGTCATGCCGACGGCGCGCTGCTGTGCGAGCTGTTTACGCATGACGGGGTAGGAACGATGCTGGCGCCGGCGTCGCTAGAGACCTTACGCCCAGCCAGCATCGAAGACGTGGGCGGCATCTTGCAGCTGATCAGCCCGCTGGAAGAAGACGGCACATTGGTGCGGCGTTCGCGGGAACGCCTCGAAATGGAGATCGAGCGCTTTATCGTGCTCGAATACGACGGCCGCCTGATCGGCTGCGCGGCGCTTTATCCGTTTGCCGAGGAGCGCGCCGGCGAGCTGGCGTGCCTGACGATACACCGCGATTTCCGCGGCAACGGAAATGGCGAAGCATTGCTCGCTGCCGTGGAAAAGGCAGCACGCGCAGCGCGTTTCGACCGTTTGTACGTGCTCACTACGCATACTGCGCACTGGTTTGTCGAGCGGGGTTTCGCCAGCGCGAGCGTCGCGGATTTACCCGCGCAGAAGCAAAGTCTGTATAACTATCAGCGCCGTTCCAAGGTCTTCGTCAAGCATTTGTGAGTACGATTTGATGCGGCTTGCGCCCATTACGGGCCGGTTTCGTTGTAGAATGGCAGCCTCTCGCTTTTTGGGTTCTTATTGTGATTGCTACGCAAGGTATTACTATTCAGTTCGGCGCAAAGCCGCTGTTTGAGAATGTTACGGTCAAATTCGGCGACGGTAACCGCTACGGTCTGATCGGCGCCAACGGCTGCGGAAAATCGACATTCATGAAAATTCTTGCCGGCCAGCTCGCGCCTACCGCCGGTCACGTCGCGCTCGACAAAGGCGATAAGCTCGGCTGGCTGCGGCAGGATCAATTCGGTTACGAAGACCAGATCGTGCTCGACGTGGTGATGCAGGGCGACGCCGATCTTTGGGCGGTCAAGCATGAAAAAGACAGTATTTACGCCAACCCTGAAGCGACCGAAGAAGATTATCTGCATGCGGCCGAGCTCGAAGGCGAATTCGCCGAAATGGACGGCTACTCGGCCGAAGCGCGCGCAGGAGAGTTGTTGCTCGGTCTCGGCATCCCCAGCGAACAGCACAGCGGCACCATGCAAGCGGTGGCGCCGGGCTGGAAGCTGCGCGTTCTGCTCGCGCAGGTGTTGTTCGGCAACCCCGATATCATGCTGCTGGACGAGCCGACCAACAACCTGGACATCAATACCATACGCTGGCTGGAAGACGTGCTGGACCAGCGTTCCTGCACCATGATCATCATTTCGCACGACCGGCACTTCCTGAATTCCATCTGTACGCACATGGCCGATCTGGATTACGGCAAGATACAGTTGTTTCCCGGCAATTACGACGAATACATGCTTGCCGCCACGCAGCAGCGCGAAGGCTTGCAGGCTGCCAACACGCGCGCCAAGGAAAAAATCGCCGAGTTGCAGACCTTCGTGTCGCGCTTTTCCGCCAATGCGTCCAAAGCGCGGCAGGCGACTTCGCGGGTCAAGCAGATCGACAAGCTCAAACAGGATATGGGCGTCATCGCGCCGTCGTCGCGGCAATACCCGTATATCCGTTTCGAACAGGACAAGCCTTTGCATCGCAATGTGGTCGAAGTCACCGAATTGTCCATCGGCTACGATGCGGCGCTGTTTCCTCAGCTCGATATCATAGTCGAAGCGGGCGAACGCATCGCTATCATCGGCGAGAACGGCGCGGGTAAAACGACGCTGGTGAAAACCCTGATCGGCGAAATGCCTGCGTTAAGCGGCCGGATAAAATGGTCGGAAAACGCTAAAATCGGTTATTACGCGCAGGATCATTCGGCCGATTTCGACAGCGACATGAATCTGTTCGACTGGATGAAACAATGGGCGGAATCCGGCGAAGACGATCAGGCGATACGCAGCGTGCTCGGCAAATTGCTGTTTTCCGGCGACGACGTCAAAAAATCCGTCCGCGTTTTGTCCGGCGGCGAGCAGGGCCGGATGATGTTCGGCAAGCTGACGCTGGCCAAAGCCAACGTGCTGGTGCTCGACGAGCCGACCAACCACCTCGATATGGAATCGATCGAATCGGTCAATACCGCGGTCGAACTGTTCAAGGGAACGGTGATTTTCGTTTCTCACGATCGTTCCTTCGTCTCGTCGCTGGCTACCCGTCTGATAGAAATCCGCGATCACAAGGCCGATATTTTCAACGGCAGCTACGAGGAATATCTGGTCAGTCGCGGTCTTGCCTGATCGCAGGCCGGCCCGATGAAGCTGGTAGCGCTGATATCCGGCCGCGGTTCCAATCTGCGGGCGATACTGGATGCCGGTATTGCGGTGACGGCGGTCATGAGCAACAATCCGGCCGCGGCCGGTCTGGCGCTGGCGCAAGCCCGCGACATCCCAACCGGGGTTGTCGATCACAGGGATTACGCCAGCCGGGCGGAATTCGATCGGGTAATGCAGACCGCGATCGATGCCTATGCGCCCGATCTGGTAGTGCTGGCGGGATATATGCGGATATTGACCGACGATTTCGTGCATCATTATGCCGGACGGCTGATGAATATCCATCCTTCACTGCTGCCGAGTTTCCCCGGTTTGCAAACCCATGCCCGGGCACTGGCGGAAGGCGTAAAAATTCACGGTTGCACGGTGCATTTCGTGACGCCGTCGCTCGATCGCGGCCCTGTCGTGATCCAGGCGGCCGTTCCCGTGCTGGCGCAGGATACGGCCGAAACCTTGCAGCGGCGGGTACTGGCGGCGGAACATCGCATTTATCCGCAAGCGGTACGCTGGTTTCTCGAAGGCAGGGTGTATATCGACTCCAGCGACCGGGTTAACTTATTCGAGGGCACGGCGTCCGAGCAAAGTGTATTGATGACAGGAGTTTAAAGTGCGGGCAGCGGCAACGCGGCACCAGGCAGACCAGTCTCCGATACCGTTTCGCAAGCGGCGGTTCGGCGCGTATGCCCGGTATGTTTTTGCCGCGGCGCTGGCGCTATCGCTGCTGCTGCATTTAAGTCTGCTGACAACAGGTCTGCATTTTTATCTGCCGCACGATACGCAACGGACCGACGTGATCGAAGCGCGTCTCGAACCGCTGCCGCCGCTGCCGAAAAAAGTATCGGTACATTCTGCGCCGCCTTCCGGAAAACGTGCCGCGCCGGCAAAAAAAAAGGCGCGCATCCGTTCATCCCATCACACCGCAAGCCATAAAACACACGCTTCCATCCCGCATGAACCGATAACGGCAACTCCCTCGCCGGATCCGGATAAGGCAGCCGATAGCGGCAGCGCCATTCCGGTTCCGGTGATGACCGCACCAGCCGCACAGGTATCGCAACCCGCCGCAACGCCGGCGTCTGCCGAACCCGCCCAGCCCGCTGCGCAAAATGCGGTAACACCGTCGCAAGCCGGCGATACAGCGGAGAATTCGTCCGGAACAGGCGCCGATGCTACCGAATCAGCGGCGAAGAAACTCCCCGACAAATTTGAAATTCAGTATAAAGTCGTCAAGGGGGTCGACGGTTTTCCGCTGGGTCGGGCGACCTATTTATGGGTCGCGCAGGACGGTCAATATACCTTGACCAGCATTACCGAAGGCAGCGGGCTGTTCGCCTTGTTCCAGCCGGGCAAGCTGGTGCAGATCAGCCACGGCAAGATCAACGCTGCGGGGCTGGCCCCGGACGATTTCTGGATACAGCGGGGACGTTCCACGCCCGACAAAACGACTTCGGCGCATTTCGATTATATCAACCGTAATGTCACCATTACCAAGGATAACCGGGCTTTTTCCGTACCGATGGAGGATAACGCGCAGGATCTGCTGAGCGCGATTTTTCAGCTGGCCGTCCGCGCGCCTTTCTCGGGGACGATGTTATTGCATGTGACCTCGGGCAAGTCGCTCAAGCCGTATCATGCCCGTATCGTCGGCGAGGAGACTATCGCCACCCCGATGGGGCAATTGCGTACATTGCATCTGGTGCGTCCGGCCGAGGAAGACGAAGACGCCATGGATCTTTGGCTGGCCGAGGATTACAACAATATCCCGGTCAAAATCCGTATCGACCACAATAAATTCGGCATCATTGAACAGGTGGTGACGGGCATGCAGACGCATTGATCAGCTTTGCCGGTCTTCGCCCCGAAGTTGAGCCCGAATTTGTATCGCCTGCGCCAGCGCTTGGTTTAACGAGGCATCCAGGCAGGTGTAATGCCCCATTTTCCGTCCGGGACGCGCGTTCTGCTTGCCATATAGATGGAGTTTCGCTTCCGGGTGCCGCAACAGCGCGCCCCAGTCGGGCAGGCTGTTGCCGCTCCAGACATCGCCGAGCAGGTTGACCATTACGGCGGGAGTGTGCTGTACCGTTGCGCCCAGCGGCAGATTGCACAGGGTACGAACCTGCATTTCGAACTGGCTGGAGAGACATGCGTCGAGCGTGTAATGGCCGCTGTTATGCGGCCGCGGAGCGATTTCATTAACGACCAGACGGCCGCCGCTGACAACGAAAAATTCGACTGCCAGCACCCCGCAATAATCGAGCCGGGTGGCAATCGCTGCCGCCATTTCGAGGGCGTTTTCGGCTAGTGCCGCAGCGACGCGGGCTGGTACGATGCTCATCGCCAGGATTCCGGATTCATGGATATTTTCCGAGACCGGATAGGGCGCGATTTCTCCCCCTTCGCTACGGCCCAGTATCACCGATAATTCGCATTCCAGCGTGAGCAGACTTTCCAGTACGCATAATTCGCCACCCATTTCGGCAAAGGCGGCAGCAACCTGCGCTTCGTCGCTGACCCTGGTCTGACCTTTGCCGTCGTAGCCGAAGCGCGAAACCTTGAGGATGGCGGGGAAACCGATTCGGGCGCAAGCGGTTGCGATATCGTCCGTTTCGGCGATGATCGCGAATGGAGCGGTAGCGAACCCATGCTGCATCAGCCATTCTTTTTCCGCGACCCGGTTCTGTGCGA
>JAJYPZ010000082.1 GCA_021794855.1 Pseudomonadota bacterium
TGATTTTTGGAAGCACACGCTTGACTTTGTTCTGTTATAGTACCCAGGCAATCAATATAAATATCAATATCAAATAGGTGTTTGAGTCGGACTCAAACACCTATTAACAAACCAATGGTTATTTCGCTTAGTTAGCCGGAATAAAATAATTGATTTATTAGTTTGAATATTTAAGAACGGTTTTGATTTTTCTAACGTGTTTTCTGCAAATTTTAAAGAAAAATTGTTCAGGTACTTGAATTAATGCCGAATGGCAAAATCTTAGGTTACACGTCAGGTTCTACCTGATCAGCCCAAAGGAGATACCATGTTTAAAAAATTCGTTTCTGGTCTGCTGCTAATCGGGACGGCACTCATTGTCATGCCGGTCTTTGCCGATAACGTTCCAACCATTCATCAAGTTTATCTTGCAACCAAGGCCGGAAAGCTGGCCGAAGCCGAAAGAATGATGGACACCGTACTCAAAGCTCATCCGGATAGCGCAAAAGCGCATCTGATTGATGCGGAAATCCTGGCTAAGGAAGGTCAGATGTCACGCGCGCAGGCCGAACTGGATACTGCTCAGAAAATCGCTCCGGGACTGCCCTTTGTAAAACCTGCTGCAATTCATGAGCTTCAGGCAAAAATTGCTGGGGGTATGCCTGCCGCCACTGCTGTGGAAACCACTGTAAGCAAACCTGCCCGACCCCATTTTCCTTGGGGTATGATGTTCCTGGGGCTGCTGGCAATTGCCGGCGTTTATCTGGTGATCAGAGCGCTATCCGCCCGTAATACACCCCCTTCTGGCCGTTACTATCCAACCACGGGGATGCCTGGCGGCTCCGCTCCTCCCTATGGAGGCGCAGCACCGATGATGTCGGGCGGTAGCGCCATGGGCGGCGGCATGGGTTCAGGCATAGTTTCCGGTCTTGCTACCGGCGCCGCCGTTGGCGCAGGGATGATTGCCGGCGAAGAACTGGCACATCATTTCCTTGACGGGGATCGCAACAATGCAGCCACCACGGGTAGCGGCGACAATAACTGGGATCAATCCAGCACCAACGATGACCTGGGCGGCTCCGACTTCGGCGTAAATGACAACAGTTCATGGGATGACAGCACCAATGTCAGCGACAACAGCTTTGGTGGCGGAGACGACTGGAGTTAATAAAAAAGATACAATATATTTTTATAGACTTATAAGTTTATAAACATTCCACAAAGTCAGCTCCTGGTCCGCAGAACATCTGAGGACCAGGAATATTTTATTATGCTTCAAGTATCATGATTTCTGTTTAGCGCTAACTGCCGGATTCATTATGCCATTTACTGCTTCTTTACAACGGAACGATTCGATAGATATAGCATGGCTACCTACCGTTCTGGATGGTTCATTTAGCGAAATCTATTTTGTTGATTGCCTGACTCAGCGTTTTATTAAAGCCAACCGGGCAGCGCTTAATAATCTTCAATATACCCAGGACGAACTGGAAACACTCTCACCTTTCGATATAACGCAGGATATGACCCCTGCCTCTCTGAAAGCCATGCTTGAGCCGCTCAGACTCGGCAATGCCGCTTGCGTGAATTTCGAAACGCGCCATAAGCGCCGAGACGGCACCTCCTATCCCATTTCATTCCGTCTGTTCCGGTCGCCCGATAACAGCTCTCCGGTTTATATCGCAATAGGCAACGATATTACGCACGATCAGGATGCCGCCTACGCCTTGAAGCTGAGCGAATCGCGCTATCAGGCTATTGTGGCGAATATTCCGGGCCTGGTCTTTCAATGCGTATACGAACAGGAAAGCGTAATAAATTTTTTGTACGTGAGCGAGCGTTGTGAAGAAGTGTTAGGGATAAAAGCCGTTCATCTGCTCAATAACTCTCATTTGTTTCTGAATCTGATCATGGCTGAAGACATGTCGGACTATCGGGAATCGATCAAACTTTCCATGCAACGGCAATTAACCTGGAATTGGCAAGGCAGAATCTGGATCGAGGACTGGCAGGATATCAAGTGGATCAGCATACGCGCAACACCCCATCAGTTGCCTGATGGCACGACTATGTGGGATGGTGTCATTACCAACGTCACTCACACCAAACTTGAAGAAATAGAAATCAAGCGTTCCAAAGCACAACTGGCGGAATTGTCTTCACATATCCAGCAAGTCAAAGAACAGGAAAGAACCAAAATCGCACGGGAAATCCATGATGATCTGGGCGGCAACCTGACCGCCATCAAGATGGCGCTGGCTTTGCTTAAGAAACGCTTGCCGCAAAGCGATTTAAAATTGATCGAAAAAATAGATTACATAAATGACCTGGCGAACCGCACCATAGAATCCGTTCATCGTATTTCAGGCGATCTGCGACCAAGCATACTTGATTTCGGCATTGTCGCCGCCATCGAATGGCAAGCCAAGGAATTCGAGCGGCATATAGGAATTCCCTGCCAGTTTTCTAGCTCCAAAGAAGACATCAGTCTTAATCTCGACCAGGCAACGACGCTGTTCCGGGTATTTCAGGAGGCTTTGACCAACATCAGCAAACATGCCATGGCAAGCAATGTGACCGTCGAATTAAAACAGATAGGTTGTAATATCATGCTGAACATTGCCGACAACGGCAAAGGTATGGAACAATCGGACCGGTTAAAACCGAATTCGTTTGGTTTGCGCGGCATGCTGGAGCGGGTCGAATCCTTGCATGGCACGCTGTCTATCACTGCCGAAAAAAATGCAGGCAGCTTTATTTCAATTCAAATTCCTTTAAATTAATTATGATTTCTTTAGACAAAATTAGAGTTTTTATCGTTGACGATCATGCTATCGTACGTGAGGGCTTGAAACAGATCCTGGCCGACACGACGGATCTTGTAGTCGCGGGTGATGCCGATACCGGACATGAAGCAATCAAATTAGCCCGTGAAGGCGGATATGACGTGTTGTTGCTGGATATTTCCATGCCCGACCGCAGCGGAATCGAAATACTCAAGCAAATCAAAAAAGAAGTGCCGGATATCATCGTTCTGATTTTATCCATGCATCGGGAAGATCAATATGCCATTCGCTCGCTGAAAGCCGGAGCGGCGGGTTATCTTAACAAACAAAGCGCCCCCGACGAATTGGTAGGTGCCATTCGCAGCGTAGTGGCGGGCCGCAAATACATCAGCGGCGATCTGGCGCAAGCGCTGGCAGACCAGGTCAGCGGCAATCATCAGGTATCGCCGCATGAAATTTTGTCGGATCGCGAATATCAGACGCTGACGATGATAGCCTCCGGAATGTGCGTAAGCGATATCGGCAAGGAACTGAATTTGTCGGTCAAAACCGTCAGCATGTATCGGGCGCGACTGCTGCAGAAAATGAAACTGAAAAATAACGCTGAACTCATGCATTATGCAATGAAGAATAAACTGGTATAGACGCTTACCCGCTAAATGTAATTAAATAAATTTTTATATAAATTTAATTCTAAAGCCTAAAGTAATTCATTTTTCTGGCGTTAATTATCTGATCAGTCTTTTTCTGACCGCGGTATCATAGTCAAGCAATGAGAGCTTGGCCCCGCAGACAGAAGAAAGAGTCATCATGAAAGACAAAGCTGAGAACCCGATCAATCCGGCTGAAATTGCCCGCGAAGCGATACGGCGTCTTGCCATGCAGCGCGCAGCTCCCACTCCCGACGCGTATCGGACCGCATACAACGAAATTGCCGGCATAAAATCTCAGCCCCAGCCGGAAGAACTGTTAATCCGGCTGGCCGCACTGCTCGGTCAGGCTCCGGGCGAAACCTCGTTATTTGGCAAAAGGCTGCGCAGCGCCGCCGAAGCGCAGAACTGGCAGGAGTATGAAACCAGTTTGACGGCTTTTATTCGCGAACAGCTTGTCCGCCCTTCCGTGCCAGCTGCGCCTGCCGCACCGAAAACCCAGACTTCAAGCGATGCTGCCGAACCCCCTCAGCTTAAAATGCTCAGAGACCTACTCACGCGAACGCTGACATTTGCGGTGGCTTCATTACTTACCAGCATTCCCGAACTAGCCGCCGAAGCCGAAGCTGTCAGCGCCGCCATCAAAAACGTACGCACCGATACCGAATTGAACGAAATCGGCAACCGGCTGAAACAATTATGTTTCCGTATTGAATTAAAAAGCGGGGACATCAATGAACAGCAGGAAAAGATGCTGCAGCTATTTCGGCTATTGCTGGACAACGTCAATTATCTGCTCGAAGACGACAGTTGGCTGCGCGGTCAGCTCGATGTAGTGCAATCGTTGATCGCCGGCCCCATTAATCACCGCGCGCTCGAAGAAGCCGAGCAAAGCCTGAAAGAAGTCATTTATAAACAAGGCACGCTTAAAGGCAGTCTGTCGGAAGCCAAGGCGACCGTCAAAAACATGATCGCAATTTTTATCGACCGTCTGAGCACTATCGCAACGAGCACCAACGCTTATCACGGCAAAATCGATAATTATTCCCAGCAGATCGCCAAAGCCGAACATATCGGCGAATTAAACGACATATTGAACGATGTGATGCGCGACACCCGATCGATACAGGCCGAAGCTTTGCAGTCCCGCGATCAGTTGCTGGCAGCGCGTCAGGATGCTCAGGATGCCGAAGCCAGAATTCGCGCCCTCGAGGCGGAATTAGCCGAAGTAAGCGCGTTGGCCAGTCACGATCAGCTGACTAACAGTCTGAATCGTCGCGGTCTGGATGAAGCCTTTGAACGCGAACGCTCTCGCGCCGAACGTTTCGGCTCTACCTTAAGCATCGCCCTGCTCGATCTGGACGATTTCAAGAAGTTCAACGACGAGCACGGTCATGAAGCCGGCGATGAAGCATTGATCCATATCGTCAAAATAATCCGCGACACCTTGCGCTCTATGGACGTGATAGGCCGTTTCGGTGGTGAAGAGTTCGTCGTTCTGCTACCTGATACCCCGGTGCAAGAAGCGGTTGCCGTAATCGGCCGCCTGCAGAAGGAGCTGACAAAACGTATTTTTGTGTACGAAAATCAACGTTCTTTCATTACTTTCAGCGCCGGCGTCGCTATGCGTACTGCGGATGAATCTTTGCAGGACACGATAAAGCGCGCTGATGCGGCGATGTACCAAGCGAAAAAAAGCGGTAAAAATAAAGTGACGGCCGCCCAATAAGCATTCCTGCAAGTTAAACCGGGCAACCCGCTCCGCAATTATTCTGTCTCCGGCTAAAGTTTATCCAAACGCAGCCGAAAACTGGGAACGTAGCTTGACTTTTGGTATTTGGCTTAAGAAATTAAATTTAACGTGAACGCTAAATTTCTTGCAGCGATAGCCGATAAAGTTAACAACGGCGGAAAAATAACTTCAAGTTACCAGAAGTTAACCGAAGTTAACCGAAGTTATAAGCTGAATTATCGACCAGTCACCAAGGAGAAATCACATGGATTCCATCAATACCAACCTTGCCTCGTTGTATGCACAAAACAACCTGGCCAAATCGCAGTCTTCCGTCGCTACTTCGATCCAGCGTCTTTCTTCCGGCCTGCGCATCAACAGCGCGGCGGACGACGCAGCCGGCTACGCGATTTCGCAAAACATGACGACCCAGATCAGCGGCGACAATCAAGCAGCTCTGAACGCCAGCAACGGCGTGTCCCTGGCCCAGACCGCCCAAGGCGACATGTCCACCATCCTGACCAACCTTCAGACCATGTACGGCCTCGCAGTGGAAGCCTCCAACGCCACCAACACCTCGGCCGACCGCGTCGCGCTGAACGATCAGATGCAACAGTTGCTGCAGCAAAACAACCTGACCGCACAATCGTCCAACTTTAACGGCGTGAGCTTGCTTAACGGTACATTTAACGGCGAAACCTTCCAGGTCGGCGCGAACAACTCCACCAGCGACCAGATTTCGATTTCCGGCATTTCCAGCATGCTCAATACCGCATTGGGCGGCAGCGGTACCTCTTATCAAACCTCGGTAACCGGCACAGCTACTACCGCCGCACTGGCAGCCGGCGATCTTACGCTGAACGGGTTCCAGGTCGGCGCAAGCACGATAGGTTCAGGTGCCGGGCAAGCTGCCGATAGCGCTTACTCCATTGCGCAAGCCATCA
>JAJYPZ010000083.1 GCA_021794855.1 Pseudomonadota bacterium
TACACGCGCGATGATGTGCGCCGCTACCAGTCCGTCGCCTACGCGTTCGCACGCATCCGCTCCGGCACGCACCGCCGCGTTCACTGCACCGGTTTCGCCGCGCACCAGCACCGTGACGTAACCGCCGCCCACAAACTGACGTCCTACCAGACGCACTTCCGCCGCTTTGGTCATCGCGTCAGCCGCTTCAATCGCCGGCACCAAACCGCGAGTTTCGATCATACCCAGTGCAATTCCGCCTATATTTGCCATTTTTATTACTCCTTTTAAATTAAAAAACCTACTTATTTACCGTCGCCGGCATCCCATTCATCAATAATTCCGCAGATAGTCAAATCCGTCAGCGTCGCTTTGTTGCCTGTAGCGATACGGGCTGCCGAACCTCCTGTCGTGATCACCCATTTTCCTGGCGGCACACCCACAGGGTCGCATGCCACGCTAAGCTTTCCCTTTCCGTCATCCAGCACTCTTAGCGATGCGTTCTGCAAACCCGGCACACGACGTGTAGCCACCAGTTCCGATACGACGCGCATGATTTCCATGTCAGCCTTCCGACCAGTGATCGATAATGCCGATAATGGTCAAATCGCTGGGAAAATCCTTGTTACCCGCTGCTTCGCGCGCAGCAGACGAACCCACACAGATTACCCAGTCTCCGGGTATACAACCCACAGCGTCCACCGCAACCTGCCGCGGACCGCCTGCCTTTTCCCTCACCACCAATAGTGGGCGGTGTCCGAGTTCCTTGATTCGGTTGGTTGAAACCAGCGTTTTTTCAACCTGGCAAATCTTCATTACTCGCTCCTAAATCGATTATGGGATGCCCGCGTCAACCAATTCTATCTGGCTGCCCGGACGTTTATCCTGTACCGTCATGCCGCATACCAGCAAACCTTTTTGCGCCAGATCGCTATAACGAGCTTCGATTGCAGATTTGACCCGCTGGCAGCGCTCTACCGTGCGTTCGCGACAACCCGGCACTCTGCTGTCATAGCGGTAATGGATTGCCACCGGCGCAGGCAGACCGTGAGTGATATTAAGTTTTTTAAATATTTTGATGCCTACATCCATATCCGCCGCACCTTCTTCCACCGTATGCAGATGGGCAAAGTAAGCCAGATTGCGCAACTGGAATTCTTCGAATCCATCGCCAACGTTTATAAAACGTTCCGCATGACCGATATCCGGATAACGGCCGCCCCAATTTGAGCAGACGTATTCAATCTGCGACAGGTTATTGATCAGCAGCGAAGTAATCAGTCTGCGCATACCTTCATGCGGTTCGCCGTTGCCGCCGGCCCAGCCGTCCTGTGCACTGGCAGCCAGAATTGCCTGATATATCTTGAGACGGGCAGTATTTTCGTTGTCGTCGACGGTCTGCCGGTAAAGCGACAGATTGTCCACAGTACGATATATGCTCATTTCACCGTCCGCATCGGGCACATGGACCTTGATTGCATCGGTATCGGTATCCACACCGATCAATAATGTATCTACCGAAGCACCACAGCAAAAACTGTTTTCAATCGCCTGCCGGAATTCGCGCAGTCGTTCCAGAGCTTTCTCTGCGGCCTTTATCTCATTACTGCCATGTGCAGCACAGCCTTCGTGCGCCGGATCAGAACTGCTGGTGTGATATACACCGATTTTAAGGTAACGCGTTCCGGCGTCGGATGTCACCGGACGCCCTTCGCGAAAACGCATCAGTTCGGTTTCCACCCAGCGCTTGACGTTGGCGTCCACATCGAACATAGCGCCAGCATAAGCCTTGCTGCTGCGCACCGCACCATCGGGGAGACGCAGAATATAACGCAGCAATCCCTTCAGGCGGCCATCCGAACACGGCGAGAGGTCCACTGCGTGGTAACCGCTATCGAGAAAGAACGCCACTACTTCATCCGTGCCTGGATGAGGGTTGCGAGCCTGGGCCCGCTCCGCCATAAGGCGAATTGTGCGCATGACGCACTGACCATACAGCGTGCGCATGTCCAGATCGGCAACCCAGGCATCCGCCAGAATCTGCTCGGGCAATTCAAAACCTAACTGCTCGCATGCTATCGCCTGTGCGCGTTCAATAAAATCGGCCTCGTGCTGTAAACCGGCAATACGTTTCAGTACAGGCACAATCGCGTCAAAAGCATTTTTGACACTTAGCTCATGAGTCAGCAAGCGCTGGCTTTCCGCTTCATTCGACAGCGGGTGATGGCATGGCCGCCCGGAATCCGATACGCAAGCCGGATTAGCAATCGTTTCGGCATTGAGGGCGAATACCGCCGGCCGGGGGCGGGCCTGCAGCGCACCGGCAGGCGTGCCCAGCCCGTAGGGCGGACGGCTTGCTGCTGGCTGCGGGCTTATAATGCGCCCTGGACGGTTTCTGGTATTCATCACACTCTCCGATTAATCGCTTGTTTAGTCATGCTGCTGTTTTCAGATCAACCTCTTGCACCGCCGGAATATGTAATGGCGGATCCTTTGGAATCGTTGCCGCTACTGCCGGTGATTCGGCTGACAGGCAATTCCGGACGCTCGCGGTCTTTCAACTGCGAAGCCCCCCCCATCACTGCTCCTCGCTGCTCTCCGCGTATTGTGGGATTGCGCCGAGTAGAGGTGCCATCCGTACCGGTCACGCTTTCATTGCGCCGCCATGCTGCGCCGGTGATTGCAAAACCGCCTTCCCGCCCGTCGCCCGTCAATCGGTTGCGCGCTTCGTCGGCCGGCTGTACCGGCGCCTGAACCGCAGAACCGTCCTGATACCGAAACTCAGGTGTACCCGACACCAGACCCGCCGCGAGATTTACCGGACCGGTTATGCGGCCGATCGCGCCGTATGCCGTGCCTGTGATGCGATTTACAGCGCTTTCTCTGCCGCTCCTTGACGGAGTAACAATACTGAAATCACCCTGGACCCGAGCCGCCGGCTCTGGCTCCGGCGCATTCTCGCGCGACCCGTTACCGGGACGCCGCGTGAGCGGATGCTGGTTACTGTTCGCGCCACGCTGCGAAACGCGCTGATGCGGACCGGCATACGGCGACCCGCTGAGCACAAGATTTTCTCCGCGCTCAGCACCTGTCACCTTGCCGCCGGACTCAACGCGGGTACCGCTCATTGGCAGACTGCCCATTGCGGTACGACTTGACATCAAGGCCCGCGAAGCGGCCTGACGCTCTTCGTCGCAAAATGTTGCGTACTGGTCCGGACCAATATATTCCGTACCCGAAATTACCTGACAGGCACCGTACTCGTCCCCGGTCACCTTGCCATTATGCTCAACCGAAGTGCCGGAGACCTGCTGGTCGTGCCAGGTACGCATAATGCCGATTTTTTCCGGCGCGGAAGCCGGTGAGCGATTGCAAGCCTGATATTGAGCAAGTCCGTTGGATTCAGTACCGGTCACATCGGCGCAGGCACCGCGTTCGCTACCGGTAACGGAGTTGCCGGGTATAACATCGGTGCCGGTTACCACGCGGTCTTTCAGCGTACTCATCTGAGTTACCTTGTGCGGCGCCCCGCTGCCGTTGCGACATGCGCTGGCAGACGGGTCCATGGAATACTGGCTGCCGGTAAGCTTGCTATTGCAAGCGCCCGATTCATCGCCCGTCACCTTTATGCTGCGTCCTTCTTCGGTACCGCTTACATTCAGGCCGCCCCTGGTAACACCCATTCCTACCTTGGCTGGCGAGAGCGGCGGTTTTGCAGCACAAAAAGATTCAAACTTGTCCGCGCTTAGATATTCGGTACCGGTAACCACCTTGCAGGCACCGGATTCACCGCCCGTCATTTTCACGCTGCGATCGACGTCTACACCGCTCACGCGCTGTCCACGACCGGTACTACTAACGCTGACCTTGGCTGCTGCGGCCGCCGGTACGGATGCGCACAAGTCGCCGTACTGCTCGGCACCGATATATTCCGTTCCGGTAATAGCACGGCAGCTTCCGGTCTCGCCTCCGGTAACCTTGCCGGTACGTTCGACCTGAGTGCCGCTCACGGTGTTGCCGCTCAAAGTAGTGCCGGTTTCGACCTTGGACGGAACTTGCGGTCTAATTCGCCCTGTAGGACGACAGACCTGATCGCCATTACGGCCTTTCTCGCACAATTCGGCGCGTCGCGCTTGCGCTGCTGCGCGTCCGCTCAGGCCGGATGTGGCCGGAAGCTTGATTTTAGAAAACTTGGCGGCCATTTTGCCTTGGCTGGAAAGCGCGCGACGGCGCTCCTGGCACAATTTACGCACTGCAGAGGCGGCGGAACCGGTTACGGAAGCCGGTTCATTTTCTACTATTGAGCATACTTCCTCTATTGCCTGATCGCGTTCCGATTCTGCGCCGGCATCCTTGCCCTTGCAGCCACAATCCGATGCCGGAGCTGGTTTAGAGACCGCCAACGGGGAGACTTCCGCCGGCACAGAATTGCTTACGCTCGATATCGTCCGAGCCGGTCCAAGAGCGGCCTTGCCGCCATGCGACAATGCTTCGCGGCGCGCCCTCGAAAGCGATTTGCCGCTAGCGCTCGCCACGGGACCGCCTGCTGCGGCCGGAGCGGCCGCCAACGGACGCGCCGTTTCAGTCGAGGCTTTCGGTGCCGATGCAGTCGTTACTGGTCCGCCTGCCGGACGTGCCGGTGCGGACGGCTTGGTTCCAAGCGCTGTGCGCCCGTTCCGGGACAGCGCACTTCGTCTTTCCAGTGCAGCAGCGCGTGCCGAACGCGGAGCTGCCGTATTATTTGCCATAGCGTCGCTCATGCTCTTATCCTTCGGTATTCACTCGATTCTTGCGCCGACTGTGCTGGCTGCCCGCTCAAGAAGCATGTTATGGATATCCTGTTACTCTCATTTACTGCCTACCGCTTATTGACATCTCGCTCAAGCCGACATGCCAATACGGTTTTAACCCGGCCTGCACTCTATCCGCCGAATGCAATCCGGATTGCCGCTTAACGGCCGCGAAACACCACAAAAGACGTTCCCAGGCTTTGCGAATAGTTGTCGTATCCGAGCAGCCGTACGTGATGATTCGGATGAGCCCGATGACAGGCTTCCAGCTCGGAAAGAACGACGTCTACCGATTGCTCGCCGAACATCGGCAATTTCCACATATACCAGAAATAAGCGCCGGCACGCGCTGGTTCGACGTGTTCGATACCAGGGTTCCAGCCTTGATTAATCAGATAGCTGATCTGACGGCGGAGCTTTTCCGGCGTCATGGGCGGCAAATACGAGAAAGTTTCGTATTTAGGAGTGGAAATATAATCTTGAATCTCAGCCATTTTCTTTTCCTTTCATTTTTGAGGGGTGCAGGTTTTCAGTCCTTGCACCGCAACGGTTTTCGTTTGCTCATGGGATTGCCACCCCGAGATTAACGGTTGACAACGTCCAGCTTATCCACGGTATCGAATTCGAATTTGATCTCTTTCCAGGTTTCCATGGCAATTTTAAGTTCGGGGCTATCCTTAGCTGCATTGGTAAGAATCTCCTTGCCCTCGCGCTCCAGTTCGCGACCTTCATTACGCGCTTCGACGCACGCCTCCAGCGCAACGCGGTTGGCAGCTGCGCCTGCCGCGTTACCCCAGGGGTGACCGAGCGTACCGCCACCGAACTGAAGCACGGAATCATCACCGAAAATATTAACCAGTGCCGGCATGTGCCATACGTGAATACCGCCCGATGCCACCGGGATTACGCCAGGCATGGAACCCCAGTCCTGATCGAACATGATGCCGCGCGAACGATCTTCAGGAATAAACGACTCACGCATCAAATCAATCCAGCCCAAAGTTGCATTGCGGTCGCCTTCGAGTTTGCCGACCACGGTACCGGAATGCAGATGATCACCGCCGGACAGACGCAGCGCTTTGGTCAGAACGCGGAAATGGATACCGTGGTGCGGATTGCGGTCAAGCACTGCATGCATGGCGCGGTGAATATGCAACAGTACACCATTCTTGCGACACCAGTTTGCGAGACTGGTGTTGGCGGTAAAACCGCCGGTAAGGAAGTCGTGCATCACGATAGGCATGTCAAGTTCTTTTGCGAACTCAGCGCGCTCCAGCATATCTTCGGCA
>JAJYPZ010000084.1 GCA_021794855.1 Pseudomonadota bacterium
TTTGCGCAAACAATCCTAATTCCTGCTCCTGGATGACCGTCGGCAGCAGCACCACGAATTCATCGCCGCCCTGACGGCTGATCGTACCGGAGCAGTCCATCGATCCCGTCAGCCGGTTTGCCACCGATCTGAGCAATTGATCGCCGATCGCAGGTCCGAGCGAATCATTGATATGCTTGAATTGATCGAGATCCAGAAACAGTATGGCTAACCGCCGCTCCAGCCCCTGAGCCGCCGATATCGCTTCTTCGAGCCGTTTTTGCAATAGCAGCCGATTAGGCAAATCCGTCAGCGCATCATGATAAGTCAAATGTTGCATGGCACGATTCGCCGACTGGACTTGTTCCGACATTTGCCTGGTTTCCAGCGTAGCGGCCAGCAACTGTTCGGCGGTCTGCTGCAGTTTAATGACCTGGGCTTCAGACTGGGTCTGCAACATTACGGCAGAATGGACATTGCGCTCGCGCTGCGTTGCCGCGCCCTCGCGCAACAGCGTTTCGTTTTCCCTCGTCTGCGTTACTTTTTCGCGTAAATCGGCCGCGTCTTCGCGTATGTTAACGGCTTCTTCCCGAATATCTGCCGCCGTTTCACGCATGTCGGTCGCGTTTTCGCGCACGACGCTTGCATTTTCGCGTGCGCTCGCGATTTTTTCCCGGCCGGCAACAGATGCTTCATCCTCGCTTACCGCCCGCTCCCGACGCTCGAGATTTTGTTCAAGGAAAGCAGCTACAGAACTGATTTCCGGCGTGCCAGCCTCTGAAACATCCGGAATCCCCATATGGATAAGACTATCCTTGTTTTTTTTACTCATTACCACTCTCCTGGCAGCTACAGTCGATGATGGATTGAACGCAAAAACCCCTCACAGCCGAATACGCTACAAACTGATCATAAGCTTAATAACTGAATCGCGGAGAAATTATTTTACCGATTCCGGGTTAAAGTAAAAAAAAGCGGTCGAAAGAGGGAGGCTCATAAAGTCTTTTCATAATGCCGCAATATTACTATTGTTTTTATTAGAATAAGCTTCGTTTGCATTAGGACGGGGTTGAGACAGGAACTCAGTCATTTGTTCGACGGATAGTGGCGCGCTGAAATAATAGCCCTGGGCAAAGTCGCACCCTGTTTCGCGCAGCAATTCGAATTGCTCCTGATTTTCGACACCTTCCGCTATCGTCTTTATTCCAAGACTATGCGCCATGGAAACAATGGCACTGACTATAGCAGCATCGTCGGGATCGGTGATAATGTCGTGGATAAATATTTTGTCAATTTTAATGATATCGATCGGAAAACGTTTGAGATAAGTAAGCGAAGAATAACCCGTGCCGAAATCATCGATAGCGAAACGCAAGCCCATTGCCCTCAGCGCCTGTAAGGCTTCAATGTCCGTATCCGCATTTTTCATCAATATGCTTTCGGTGATTTCCAGCTCCAGCAATTCCGACGGCATGGAAACGCCTTCCATGACACGCTGCAAACTATGTATCAGATTTTTGCTGTCGAACTGCCGACCGGAAATATTGACGGCTATGCGTAAATCCGGATAACCGTTTTTTTGCCATAAGCTGTGCTGCTGGCAAGCATTATTCAGCATCCATTCGCCGACTTCGACGATCAGACCGGTTTCCTCGAGCAAGGGTATGAATTCGTTCGGCGAGATAAGGTCTGCTTCGCTGCGCTGCCATCGAATCAAAGCTTCCACTCCGACAATGCCTCCGCTGTCCAGGTCGATCTGCGGCTGATAATGCAATACGAATTCATCCCGGTCGAGAGCATGGCGCAACGCGGTTTCGATATGCAATCGACTCATCGCATGAGCATTCATGTCCGCACGATAAAATTCGCTGGTGTTACCGCTACGCTGTTTGGCTCGATACATGGCGATATCTGCATTTTTCATCAACGTCTGGGTATCGGTCCCGTTGTCGGGATAGAGGCTGATGCCGATGCTGCCGCTGATGAATAACTCGTGACCGTCTATCATAAAAGGCGGCGCCAGTGCATCGAGGAACTTATCGACGATGGGAACGACATCTTCCGGCGTTGCTACATCGTTCAAAAAACCGACAAATTCATCGCCGCCAAAGCGCGCCACAGTGTCGCCCTCTCGCACGCAGGCCAATAAACGCGTAGCCATCGCCTGCAACAAGCGGTCTCCTGCTTCATGGCCCAAGGTATCGTTGACCAGCTTGAAACGGTCCATATCGAGGAACATCACTGCTACCGTCCGCTTGCGCCATTCTGCCCGTTTAAGAGCGTGCTTGAGCCGGTCTACGAACAATATCCGGTTAGGCAGGCCGGTAAGGACATCGTGATGGGCGAGATGATGCAGACGTTCCTGCGAATGAATGCTTTCGGTAATATCCTTGCCGGAAGAAATATAATGCGTGATTTTACCGTTTTCGTCGGCCAATGGCGTAATGGTCACCGCTTCATGATACAGCCGCCCGTCTTTTCTCCGGTTGATGAAAACATTGCGGTACACGTCTCCTTTGAGCAGGGTTTCCCATATTTGCTGGTAAAACTGCGCATCATGTTTGCCGGATTTGATGACTCTGGGCGTATTGCCTATAACTTCTTTTTTGCTGAAACCGGTAATATTTTCAAACGCCGCGTTAATATATTCGATCACCCCGTTGGCGTCCGTGATAAATATCGAATCGGCCACTTTTTCCATGGCGCTGGAAAGTTTGCGAATTGCAACTTCCGCCTGTTTGCGTTCGGCAATTTCTGCTGTAAGAGCGGCCGTCCGTTGAGCCACCAAAGTTTCAAGATGCTCTTCGTGTTGTTTTATTACCTGAATATTATTGTACAGATCGACAAACACAGAGACTTTGGCACGGAGAATTTCAGGAATTATGGGGGTAAAAATAAAATCGACCGCGCCCAGCGAGTAACCCTCGACCATATCGGTTTCGCCCCGGGCATAGGCAGTAACGAAAATAATGGGCGTCGATTCCGACTGCTGACGACTGCGTATCAATCGTGCGGTTTCGAAGCCGTCCATAATCGGCATCTGCACGTCCAGCAGGATAACAGCAAATTCATGTTCCAATAGGTAACGCAGGGCATCGCGCCCCGATTCGGCAATCACGACATTTTGATTCAATGCTTCCAGCACGGAAACGAGCGCCAGACGCTTGGCCGGATTATCGTCAATGACGAGAATATTGGCTTTTTTGGCTTCTAATTGCATTTATTACTCCCCTTTGAATTTTGCAACTCAAGCAAAAACGGAACGATATTTTTTACATCGAGCACGATATCGGCAGCATGACTAGCCAAAGCGGCTGTAGGCATACTGCTGCATTGCGCAGTTTCCGGGCTCTGAATTATCGTCAGACCGCCGCTGCGTTTTATTGCAATGCAACCACGGGCGCCGTCCTGTCCCGCTCCGGTCAATATGATTCCCGTCATGTCTTTGCCATAAACTTCGGCAGCCGATTCAAAGAGTACGTCTATGGAAGGACGCGCGTATGATACCTCCGCTTCGGTAGTTAAAGCAAAATGATTACCCTCGACCAGCAAATGGTAATCGGCCGGAGCAAAATATAATCGCCCCCGCCGAATCAAGGTTTTATCCTGCGCTTCTTCTACCGGCATCCGGCAATGCTGTTTCAGAAAACGCGGCAGCACGATACTCGTGTCCGACGCACGATGGAATACCAGCACAATCGTTGCCGGAAAAGTTGGCGGCAACAAAGGCAACACGATTTTCAATGCCTGAGTACCGCCCAGAGAAGTCCCGATCCCAATAAATTGCATAGTTGTCAGCGTATTTTGCTATACCATTTCTCCAGACTGTCCATGGCTTCATAATTCGTTTCATAAGGGCTGAAGCGAATCGATTCCATTTGCCCCAGGCCGAGCATACCGAATGTAATCAAGCTGTCATAGAGCAGTTTATGCACTCTCGCCTGTAAGGACTGATCAAAATAAATCAATACGTTACGGCATAAAATTACGTGAAACTCGTTAAACGACCCGTCCGTTACCAGATTATGCTGCGACCATACTATGTTTTTTTTCAGGCTGCCGTGAAAAATTGCCCGCCCGTATTGAGCGGTATAATAATCCGTCAGATCGCTTTTTCCGCCGGCGTTCCGATAATTCTTTTCGTATGCCAGCATTTTTTCCAGAGGATAAATCCCATCTCTGGCCCGAGCCAATATCACTTCATTCATGTCGGTTGCGTAAAGACGCGACCGGTCATACAGACCTTCTTCCTGCAATAATATCGCCAGCGAATAAACCTCTTCCCCACTTGAACATCCTGCATGCCAGATGCGGATAAACGGATAGGTACGCAAGCGCGGTATTATTTTTTCACGGAACACGCGATAAAAACCCACATCCCGAAACAAGGCCGTTACATTAATCGACAAGATTAATAAAAAACGTTCCATACAAGCCGGATTATAAAGTAGCTTTTCCTGCAAAGCCGATATCGAATTGAGCTTTTCCTCGCGTACGCAATGCCATATGCGCCGCTTGAGCGAAGCGGGCGCATAATGCCTGAAATCGAATCCGTAATGCAGATAAACGCCCTCGAGCAACAGTATTATCTCGATATTTTCTATATCGTCGTTTCTCTGTTCGAGACGCAGTACTTGCTGGCTGGAATCCATGGAATCCGGAGCCTTCAGCAGATCCGGGCTATTGGAGAATTCAACCATGCTATTGCATGCTCATACGCACTGATACATCAACGATACAGCCAAACACGAAGCAACGACAGCAACTGTTCGGTATTGACCGGTTTGGTAATGTAGTCGGAAGCGCCGGCTTCTATACATTTTTTACGATCCCCTTTCATGGCTTTCGCCGTCAGGGAAATAATCGGCAAGTTCCTGAACCGGGGCATTTTCCGTATTTCTCTCATCGTTTCGTAACCATCCATTTCCGGCATCATTACATCCATCAGGACCATTTCGATATTGGGCGATTTTTTCAGTAAATTGATAGCGTCTTTGCCGTTCTCGGCGGAATAGACTTCCATCCGGTGCCGTTCCAGCACGGCGGTAAGCGAGAAAATATTGCGCACATCGTCATCTACGATCAATATTTTCTTCCCCGCGAGCATAGGATCGGTTTTACGGACCTGCTCGAGTATCCTGCGTTTGAATTCGGGAAGATCGGCCTCGACCTGATGCAGGAATAAAGTCACCTCATCGAGCAAGCGTTCGGGCGAACGCACGTCCTTGACGATAACGGACTTGATCACTTTCTTAAGGCGCGTTTCTTCAGCCTGCGTCAAATCTCTTGCCGTGTACACAATAATAGGCAAGGTGCGCAGACTCAGATCCTTCTTGATTTCTTCGATCACTGCAAATCCGTTGGTATCGGGCAATTCCAGATCGAGCACCATGCAATCGAAGCGGGTCTGCTTGAGCGCCTCCAGCGCTTCGGCGCCGGTCGCAGCTGTCGTGATATTGACATCTTTGTTCCCGATCAATTCCACGATACGGTTGCGTTCTTCTGGCTGATCTTCCACGACCAGCAGATTCTTCATTTTCCGCGCCAGAAAATCTTCCATCCGAGCAAACGATTTATGCAGGTCAGCGCTGTCTACAGGCTTGGGTATCCAAGCCAGCGCTCCCAGCTTGCGGCTACGTTCGTCTTCGCCTTCCGCAGAAATGATGTGCACCGGAATATGCCGCGTTGCCGCTTCATGTTTTAAATTGTCGAGTATCGCCCAACCGCTCATATCCGGCAATTGAATATCCAGTGTAATCGCATCGGGCCGATATTGCCGGGCGAGCATCATGGCCGTATGTCCTTGCATCGCGATCAACGCCTTGAAGCCGCGCTCATGGGCAAAATCGCGCAACATGCCCGCAAAGGCCGGGTCGTCTTCAACGATGAGTATGAGTCGGTCACCCGGTTGTATGGTAGCCCTGTCGTCCTCCAGCGATTCGGTCACCAGCACCAGCGGCGTAAATTCGTGATTGTCGCCGGGAACGGCCGCGCTGACTTCCATCTCCAGTGTCGAGGGCCGAAGCAAAGAATTGCGGGCTTCCGTCCTGGACAAGGATACCTCGCCAGCAACCGGAAC
>JAJYPZ010000085.1 GCA_021794855.1 Pseudomonadota bacterium
GAAGCGTACGTCCGGCTTGTCGATCCCCATGCCGAAGGCAATGGTGGCGACCATGATGATGCCGTCTTCGCGTAAAAACATATCCTGATGCTGCTGTCGCAGCGTCGCGTCCAGTCCTGCGTGGTACGGGAGTGCATTCAAGCCCTGGTTTTTCAGCCAGACGGCGGTTTCTTCCACTTTGCGGCGCGACAGGCAATATACGATTCCGGCGTCTTGCGGATGCGCTTCCTGAATAAAGGCCAGCAGCTGTTTGCGCGGATCGTTTTTTTCGACTATGTGATAACGGATATTGGGGCGGTCGAAACTGGAAACGAACTGTCGGGCTTCTTCCAGTTGCAAACGGGCGGTAATTTCGGCCCGCGTCTGCGCATCGGCGGTCGCCGTCAGCGCAATGCGGGGTACAGCGGGAAAGCGCTCGTGCAATACCGACAATGCAATATATTCGGGACGAAAATCGTGGCCCCACTGCGATACGCAATGCGCTTCGTCTATCGCGAACAAGGCGAGTTCGGTACGGTCGAGCAAAGCCATGAAACGCGGCGTAACCAGTCGTTCCGGTGCGACGTAGAGCAGATCCAGTTCGCCACGCGCAAAGGCCTGTTCAACGGCGTTGGCCTCCGCTGCCGACAAGGCCGAATTCAGATACGACGCCCGCACCCCGGCTTCGCGCAGGGCCATCACCTGGTCGCGCATCAGCGCGATCAACGGCGAGACGACGACGCCGGTGCCGGATCGCAACAAAGCCGGAATCTGGTAACAGAGCGATTTGCCGCCGCCGGTCGGCATCAGCACCAGTGCATCGCCGCCAGCCACAACGCGGTCGATAATTTCCGCCTGTCGGCCGCGAAATTCGGCATAGCCGAAAACGCGGTTGAGCATGGATAAAGCTGTCGTCATGGTTGGATGCGGCGCGAGTAGAATTTCGTTAGCTTGCGGTGGAGCACATACAGGCAAATTATAGCAAATTTGAGCAGACTTATTAAGCCGGTAATCGGGCTGCACGGCCCTTGCTAAACCGGTCGATGATAAATTATCGCAGTAGACAGTCATTCTATTTCAGCAGTCAGATTTTTATCATCCTGGACGTCAGATTACCGGGAATCGCTGTTTTTTGTACGTAATCGTACAGAGTGAACCAGGCTTCCATGTAAATCTAATACCCTAAACGGTTCAAATCGAGCGATTTCAAGGATGGAATATAAGTTTGGCCGTTCTTCATGGAAATAATCGCGACCGGCTTTTCACCGATTATTTGTCAGGTAACAGCACGTCAGATGAGAGAAATAAATAAATTATGGCTGATTTCGAATATCCTCGTCCTCAACTCAGACGCCAGGAATGGACTTCACTGAACGGTAAATGGAAGTTTATTTTCGATAATGAAGAACGTTATCAAAATCCCTGTGATATAAAAACCTGGACGCACGAAATCATGGTACCGTTTGCGCCGGAATGCAAGGCGAGCGGGATCGGCGATACCGGATTTCACCGAATCTGCTGGTATCAGCGCGAATTCGATGTCGATCCGAAAGAGCATGTAATCCTGCATTTCGGCGCGGTGGATTATCATGCGCGCGTCTGGGTAAACGATAGGCTGGTTGCCGAACACGAAGGCGGCCATACGCCATTTAGCGCCGATATCACGCTGGCTTTGAAGGAGCACGGCCCCCAGCAGGTGACGGTATGGGTGGAAGACGATCCTTTCGATCTGGAAAAACCGCGGGGCAAACAGGACTGGCTGCTTCATCCGCATAGTATCTGGTATCCCCGCACCACCGGAATCTGGCAAACAGTCTGGCTGGAACGTCTGGGAAGTACGTTTATCGAACGCATACGCTGGACGCCGCACCTCGAACGATGGGAAATCGGCTTCGAAGCGTTTATCGCCGGAAAATTAAAACCCGGTATGCGGGTGGCGCTCCGTTTGACCCGCGGCGATCAATTGCTGGTCAAAGATGTGTATGAGGTAATCGGCGGTGAAGTCCATCGCCGGATATCTTTGTCCGATCCCGGCATCGACGATTATCGCAACGACTTATTATGGTCGCCTGAACGGCCGACGCTGATCGACGCCAGGATCGAGGTATGGGATGGCGATACGCTGATCGATGAAGTGCAGTCTTATACGGCATTGCGTTCCGCGCATATCCAGCGCGACCGCCTCATGCTCAACGGACGTCCTTACCAGCTGCGTCTGGTGCTCGATCAGGGATACTGGCCTGATACCTTCATGACTGCACCGAACGACGACGCATTGCGCCGTGACGTAGAACTGGTAAAACTGATGGGATTCAATGGCGTACGCAAACACCAGAAAATCGAAACGCCGCGTTTTCTATACTGGGCCGATAAGCTGGGGCTGGTCGTGTGGGAAGAAATGCCCAGCGCTTACCGGTTTACCAATAAATCGATCCAGCGCCTGACCAGCGAATGGATGGAAGCGATAGAGCGCGATTATAGTCATCCCTGCATTATCGTCTGGGTTCCGTTCAACGAATCGTGGGGGGTGCCGGATCTGCCGCAATCTCCCGCGCATCGCGACGCGGTGCAGGCCTTTTATCATCTGACCAAAACATTGGATCCGACCCGTCCGGTGATCGGTAACGACGGATGGGAAAGCGCCGCGACGGATATTATCGGCATCCATGATTACGACTGTAATCCCGTTACCTTGCGAGAACGCTACGGACCGTTTGTGAAACCGGAGGAACTGTTCGACCGGCGTCGTCCCGGCGGCCGTATCCTGACCCTGGACGGCTATCCTCATCGGGGTCAGCCTATCATACTGACGGAATTCGGCGGCATTGCGCTGATGAATACCGCTGCAGGACCGAACGGCAAAGTATGGGGTTATATGGAAAGCCAGAATGCAGAGGAATTTACCAGGGCCTATGAAGCGCTGCTCGAAGTCGCCAGTAAAACGGCATTGTTCAGCGGGTTTTGCTACACACAGTTTACCGATACGTTTCAGGAAGCCAACGGTTTGCTGTACGCAGACCGTACACCCAAAATTCCTCTTGAAGTCATCGCCAAAGCGACGCGGGGACATTGAATGTATCAGCGCGAATTATCCAAGCCCGACGGCCGGATGCTTTGGCTGTATAGCCGTCGTCCCATCGCCGGCGATCTGATTGCGCCTAGTCCCGGAAGCGAAGCGTTGCATCCTAACCCGCATTTTCGCTGGCATCCTTTTCGCGGCGAATGGATCGCGTATGCGAGCTATCGGCAAGGACGCACCTTCATGCCGCCGCCGGAATACAACCCTCTGGCGGTGACGACTGACCCCGGCAATCCCACGGAATTGCCGGCAGGAGATTATGACATCGCGGTGTTCCAGAATCGCTTTCCGTCGCTGACTCAGTCCGCGCACGATGCGCCCGAATCGGTGGTAGCGACATTGCCTGCCAGCGGTCAGTGCGAAGTGGTCGTTTTTGCCCAGGATTCCGGCGGAAAACTGGGCGCATTGCCCTTGACCCATATCGAATTGCTGCTGGAAGTCTGGGGGCAGCGTACGGCCGCGCTCGCCGCCGGGGAAAATATCGCTTACGTGTTGCCGTTCGAAAATCGTGGCGTGGAAGTGGGGGTCACCCTGCATCATCCGCACGGCCAGATTTATGCCTATCCGTTCGTCCCTCCGGTGCCGAAACAGATGCACAGCCAGGAGATCGCCTATTACCGGCAAACCCGTCAGGCTTTGCTGGAGCATTACATCGAACTTGAAATTAGCGAAAAAACCCGCCTGATTTATCTGGGGCCGCATGCGGTGGCGTTTATTCCTGCCTGGGCGCGGTATCCCTATGAAGTCTGGGTGGCGACGCGCAAGGCGGTGAGCGATTTTACCGCGCTCAGCGCCGAACAGCGTAGCGATCTCGCCCGCGCGCTCAAAACGGTGCTCAAAAAATTCGATGCGCTATGGGACAAACCGTTTCCTTATCTAATGGCCTGGTATCAGGCCCCGACCGACGGCTGTGCGCATCCGGAAACGCATTTGCATGCGGAGTTTTACCCGCCTTACCGGACGCGCGACAAACTCAAGTATCTGGCTGGTACGGAGCTGGCGGCGGGGATGTTTGCCAGCGATGCGCTGCCCGAAGCCAAAGCTCTGGATTTGCAGGCGGTAGAGGTGAATATCGATGACTGAAAGGGCGGCGGAAGTAAAATCCAAACTGGCGATGATCCGTCAATCGCTGGAAACCGCCGATGCCGGCGCCGTACGTTTACGCGGGACGGACTGGTTTGCCTGGGCGACGGCGGGCGGGTCGAATACCGTATTGCTGGCGCAGGAGGTCGGGATCGCGGAGGTACTGGTTAGTGCTACGGACGCCTGGATACTTACCGATGAAATCGAAGCGGCACGGTTGCGCCATGAGGAATTGACGCCGGTTATCGATTTGCAGGTATTTCCCTGGGAAGATGCCTTGAAACGCGAAAGATTCGTTACGGATAATGCAGCAGGGAAAAGCGTATTGAGCGATCGTCCGCAGGGTGATGAACAGGGTTTGCCGGCGCAACTGATTGCCCGGAAACGGACGCTGATGCCCAGCGAAATCAAACGTTACCGCAAGGTCGGCCGGCTGGCTGCGGCAGCGATGACGGAAGTGATGCTGGCGGCTCAGCCGGGCTGGAGCGAATACGAGCTCGCCGGCGCGGGTGCCGAAGCGATGTGGGCACGAGGTTTGCACCCGACGCTGACTCTGGCCGCCGGGGAACGGCGCGTTCTGGCTTACCGTCATCCGGTGCCGAGCGAAAATACGCTGGACGGTTATGCCATGCTTGTGTTTTGCGCGCGCAAATACGGCTTGTATGCAAACCTTACCCGTTTTGTTTCGTTTCGCAAGTTATCGCCGGCGCAAACGATGCAACATCGGCAAATTATGGAAATCGAAGCAATCGCTCTGGACGCAACGCAGGCGGGCAACAGTCTGGACACGGTTTATGCCGCCCTGGCCGATGCCTATGCGGCGCGCGGCTGGCATGAAGCGATCAAGGCGCATCATCAGGGCGGCACTACCGGCTACCTGGCGCGGGAAATCGTTGCGACTCCCTCCACTCCGGATCGGATAGCGCCTCCGCAGGCCTACGCCTGGAACCCGAGCGTACCGGGCGTTAAAGTGGAAGATACTTTCCTGCTCGGGCATTACGACGAACTGGATAATTTGACTAGCGATGCAGCGTGGCCGAGCGTAAAGGTTCAGGATAGATTGCGCCCTTGGCCGATGGAGCGATAATGGCCAGTTTCCAGAAAATTTTCGGCCGTACCGCGATAACGCAGGCTTGCGCGCCGGGGCGGGTAAATTTGCTGGGAGAACATACCGATTACAATGACGGATATGTGCTGCCGACCGCGATTCCGCAACGCACGGTGGTTGAAGTGGGTTACAGCATCGACGATGACCATCATTTTTACGCCGACAAGCTTGATGTGTATTTGACCTGTACGCCCGCCGCCGAGGAAACGGCGGGGTTTGCCAGTTATGTAGTCGGTTGCATCAAGGTTCTCGAACATCATGGCTATCGCATTCCGCCGGTTTCGATTCATGTGTCGTCCACCGTGCCCATCGGATCTGGGCTATCGAGCAGTGCTGCGCTGGAAGTGGCTGTTTTGCGTGCATTGCGCGAATTACTCGGGTTGGATATGGACGACGTTAAAATTGCACAGTTCGCTCAACAAGCTGAAATCGAGTATGCGCACGTCAATTGCGGCATCATGGATCAGATGGCGTCGAGTCTTGCCGATACCGCTCACATGCTGTTTCTGGATACGCGTACGCTGGAACGCAGGCTGTTACCCTTGCCCGCAGGCGCTGAACTGATCGTGATCGATAGCGGGATACCGAGGACGCTGGCCGGCAGCGCGTATAACGAACGGCGCGCCGAATGCGAAGCGGCGGCGGAACTGCTGGAAGTCAAAGCGTTGCGCGACGTATCGAATATTGCGCAAGTCGAATGGTTGCCCCCACCTCTGGCGCAACGAGCCCGCCATGTCGTTAGCGAAAACAACCGCGT
>JAJYPZ010000086.1 GCA_021794855.1 Pseudomonadota bacterium
GTTTCCAAGCCATGTGCTCGACAAAACGGCTTTTGCCGCAACCGGTAGGTCCTTTAAGCATCATCGGCATGCGTACGGAATAAGCTGCTTCGTACAGTTCCACTTCGTCGGCGACGGATCGGTAATACGGCTCGTGTTCGATTTTATACTGCTTGATGATGTCGCTCATTCCGGTCTCCATCTATCCATTTAGTCAATACAGGGACGCAAAAAACCGCTATACGCAGTCGTTTGCGTCCGTGTTCGGGCAACCCCTCACCACTGCACTGCGCCGCAGGTGGTGAGAGAGGTGACGCCCTTAGACAGTTTTACCGCGGTAAATCACCATGGCCGTGCCCTGTGACTGGTTAAAATTGTTATAACCGATCAAGCGTACGTGGTTGTCCGGATTAGCCTTGTGACAAGCGTCGGCTTCGCCCAGAACCTTATCCACATCGGTTTCGCCGAACATAGGCAGTTTCCACATGTACCAGTAGGAATCCATTACATACTGGGGTTCAACATGCTCGATAGCCGGGTTCCAGCCTTTGGAAACCAGATATTCCACTTGCTTCTTGATTTCATCCTTAGTCATCGCTGGCAGGTAGGAAAAAGTCTCGAACTTGCGGCTGGCCGGATCGGACATACGCGATTTGTAATCCATTACTTCACTCATAATTGCTCCTTAAATTAGGCGGTTCTGCCCCGGATAATGCAAACGCACAGTCCGGGATCAACATTATTTGTGTGCGACGTCCAGTTTGTCGACGGTATCGAATTCAAACTTGATCTCTTTCCATGTTTCCATGGCGATCTTGAGTTCCGGGCTGCTTTCCGCTGCTTTTTGCAGGATTGCTTTGCCTTCCTTCTCGATGGCGATGCCCTGGTTGCGGGCAGACACGCAAGCTTCCAGCGCAACTCGGTTGGCTGCGGCACCTGCTGCGTTACCCCAGGGGTGACCCAGCGTACCGCCGCCGAATTGCAGAACGGAATCGTCGCCGAAGATGGCAACCAGTGCCGGCATGTGCCAGACGTGGATACCACCCGAAGCGACAGGCAATACGCCGGGCATGGAACCCCAGTCCTGATCGAAGAAAATACCGCGATTGCGATCTTCCTTGATGAATTCGTCGCGCATGATGTCGATCCAGCCCAGAGTCGCTTCGCGGTCGCCTTCCAGCTTGCCGACTACGGTGCCGGAGTGCAGGTGGTCGCCGCCCGACAAGCGCAACACTTTGGAGAGGACGCGAAAGTGAATACCGTGATGCGGATTACGGTCGAGCACGGCGTGCATGGCACGGTGGATGTGCAACAGCATACCGTTGTTGCGGCACCAGTTAGCCAAACCGGTATTCGCGGTCAAACCGCCGGTCAGATAATCGTGCATGATGATCGGTGCGCCGATTTCCTTGGCGAATTCCGCCCGCTTGTACATTTCTTCCGGAGTAGGCGCAGTAACGTTCAGGTAGTGACCTTTACGCTCGCCGGTTTCGCGCTCAGCCTTGAGCGTTGCTTCGTGCACGAATTCGAAACGGTCGCGCCAGCGCATGAACGGCTGGCTATTGACGTTTTCGTCGTCCTTGGTGAAATCCAGACCGCCGCGCAGGCACTCGTACACAGCGCGACCGTAGTTCTTGGCGGACAGGCCGAGCTTGGGTTTGATGGTACAACCCAGCAAAGGACGGCCGTACTTGTTCATTTTGTCGCGTTCGACCTGGATGCCCTGAGGAGGTCCGCCGCAGGTTTTAACATAGGCGATAGGGAAGCGAATATCTTCGAGACGCAAAGCGCGCAAGGCCTTAAAGCCGAACACGTTACCGACCAGCGAGGTCAGCACGTTAACGACCGACCCCTCCTCGAACAGATCGATCGGATAGGCTACAAAAGCATAAAAGCAGGTATCGTCGCCGGGCACGTCTTCAATTCGATACGCGCGGCCTTTGTAATAGTCCAGATCGGTCAGCAGATCGGTCCAAACAGTGGTCCAGGTACCGGTTGACGATTCAGCCGCAACGGCGGCAGCCACTTCTTCGCGATCGACTCCAGGCTGGGGAGTGATTTTGAAACACGCGAGAATATCGGTATCCAGAGGGGTATATTGCGGCGTCCAATAGGTTTGCCGGTACTCTTTCACACCGGCGTTATAGGTCTTGACTGCCATTGCAAACTCCTTGTTAAAGATTAAGAAAGCCATCAGATGGACGGCGTTTTAGCCCATTTCGAGCAAACCATCATTGTACGCATTGGATACCATAAACAAATTTTAATTTTTTAATGTAAACGATAGATATTTATCTATGATATATTTCCTATTTTTGATCAGATGAAACATGCCACCCTACGCCAATTAAAAGTCTTTGAGTCGGTAGCGAGGAATTTAAGTTATACGCGCGCAGCTGAAGAACTCCATCTCACGCAACCAACCGTATCGATACAGCTCAAGCAATTGACCGATATCGTCGGCTTTCCGCTGCTGGAACAAATCGGCAAACGCATCTTCCTGACCGAATTAGGCAAGGAATTGCTAAAAGTCGCTCGTGCAACCTTCGACAATTTTTCGCGCTTCGAAATGCTGGTATCCGATATAAAAGGTGTAAAAGCGGGAAAATTAAGGGTGACAGTGATTACGACCGCCAAATATTTCGTACCGCGCCTGCTCGGCTCTTTTTACAAGCGCTACCCGGGAATCGAAGTATTTCTCACCGTCACCAATCGGGAAAGAGTATTGCAGCGGCTTGCCAACAACGAAGACGATTTGTATATACTCGGCCAGCCCCCCGAACACATGGACGTCCATGCCGAAATGTTTCTGGAAAATCCGCTGGTAGTCGTGGCGGCTTGCGATCATCCGCTTGCCGGTCAAACCGGCATCCCTATCGGACGTATAGCCGAAGAACCTTTTCTGATGCGCGAACAAGGCTCGGGCACACGCTTGTCCGCCCAGCGCTTTTTTGGCGACAGGGGAATGCAGCTTAAAATCCGGATGGAACTCGGCAGCAATGAAGCGATCAAACTTGCTGTAGCCGGCGGACTGGGAATCGCCGTGATCTCCGCGCACACACTGGCTCTGGAAAGAAACAGCGAAGAATTATCCATTCTGGACGTAGAAGGATTTCCGATTCGCCGCCAGTGGTACCTCGCTTATCCTGCCGGCAAACAGCTGACTGTAGTCAGCAGCGCTTTCAGGGATTTTCTGAAAGAGGAAAGCCGCGCCGTAGCGAACCGTTATCTGGCCGGCATCCCGGGATTTTTACCGGTAATGTCCAACACGGATCTGCCGGAATAATCGGATACGTTTTCCACTCAAATGAGTTTACAGGCATGATCACACCCTACCCGTCGCCCCCTGATACGCTCCCGAATCAAACTCGGTTTTGTCCTGGACGGCCATGATAAACCGCCCATTCGACATCGAAACCGAGCCCAGTTTACGACATGCTATCGAGCTTGCTCCGGAAAATGCCGCCAACTATGAAAAACTCGCGCTACTGCTCGAAATATCGGGCCGCAGGAATGAAGCAGAACACTTTCGCCGGGCGGCCGTTTCGCGCAACGCCGCCTCGCAGCAGTTACGCCTGAATCTGGCCGACCACCTTGCCGACTCGCATAAGGAAGAAGATCTCGCAGAAGCAAAAGCAATCTATCTCGATGCGCTCAATTCGACGCCGACCCATTATGCGGCATGGAACAATTTAGCCAAGCTGCTCTTTAAAACCGGCTATACCTCCGCAGCTCAAACCGCATATTCTGCGGCAATCGCGTATTGCCCAGATGACGCGAAGCTGCATGCCAATCTGGCCCAGGTTTTGCTCTACCGGGAAGAATCGGATGCCGCCGAAAAGCATTTTATCGAGGCGCTGGCTCTTGATCCTGCGCTGACCGAAGCCCATCAGGGGCTTGCCTGCATTTTTTACAGAAAAAACGATGAAGAAAAAGCTCGCTACCATCGGGATAAAGGTTACGGCGGCCAAGCCATCGTCACGTCAGCCTGGCACGGCCATAATAAACCGGTACCCTTGCTGATATTGGCCTCGGCGATGGAAGGCAATCTGCCCTGGCGATTGCTGACAGACGACGCTCTGTTCCAGAGTACGGTTGCAACCGTCGAATATTTGGATCGCCCGCAAAAACTGGATCTTGCCAGCTATCGTTTGATTTTCAATGTCATAGGCGATGCCGATCTATGCATGACCGGGCTCGAAATGGCAAACAATCTGGCAGCAAAAGCCTCTGCACCCGTAATAAATATGCCCGCTGCCGTACTCAGGACCGGACGGCTGGAAAATTCCCTGCGACTGTCACGATTGCCCGGAGTGAAAACGCCTCGCATGACGGCCATTTCCAAAACCGATCTCGGCTCTGGTTCGGCTATGCAGAAATTGACGGAGAACGGCTTGGCCTTTCCTCTCTTGATGCGCGCGCCCGGCTTCCATGGCGGTCATCATTTCGTGCGGATCGAATCGCCCGATAAATTGCATGAAATCGCGCAGGGTCTGCCCGGCGATTCATTGCTGGCCATGGAATGGCTGGATTCCCGAAATGATGACGCGCTATTCAGGAAATATCGCGTCATGGCGATCGATGGCGTGTTATATCCGTTACATATGGCCGTATCGGCGCAATGGAAAGTACATTATTTCAGTTCAGATATGGCAGACAATTTGTCGTATCGCGCACAAGAGCAAGCATTCCTGGAGGATTTTACCGCCGCAATGGGCGAAAAAGCCCTATCTGCACTGGAGCAGATCGCGCAAACACTGGAACTGGATTATTGCGGCATCGATTTCGGCCTGGACAAATCCGGCCGGGTTTTGTTGTACGAAGCGAATGCTACGATGGCGATCGTCCCGCCCGGCCATGAAAAACACTGGGACTATAAACGCGCAAGCATAGATAAAGCTTTGGCCGCCGTAAAAAAAATGTTTGCAAAACGAATAGTCCCGCCTGCTTGACGCGCCCAACCGAAAGACTGCTTGCCGATCCCTTTATTTGATATTAAACCTGCATATTGACGGCATTACCGCTTGAACTCGCACCCTGAAGATTCTGCGCCAGCAATTGCAGGAAACCTGTAAGCGACGCCGGATTGCCTGTTGCCCCCTGAGCGCTCAGCAAACCTTGATAGCTTTGCTGCAACGCGGCATCAGCGGAATTCGACGAGCCCGACGAACCTGCTGGGGCGGAGGTGGCAGATGAAGACAGTTGCTGGATCAGACTTTGCAACTTCCCCTCCATCCCGCCGCCGTGATGAAAATGATGGCCGTGTCCGGTTGCCGCGCTTACTCCAGCCATACCTGTCACTCCCGACACGGCACTGCTGGCGCTGACCGCAAGCTGCGCCGCTTGTGAGGTATGTCCGTTCTGAGATTGCAACGACGCAAACAGGTTTTGCATGAACGCATTCAATGCCTGCTGGGGGCTCTGGGCAGAAGCCGAACCTGCTGCGGCACTGGTCGCAGCAATTCCGGAAGGAGTGCCTGTTCCGAGAGTAGTCAACGCCTGCTTGATTGCAGAAGCAAAAGTACCTCCTTGCGCAACCCCATTTGCCTGCGAAATGGCACCGCTGGCACCGACATTTATAGCAGCAGGTTGAAGTGCGGATTGTTGGCCGATCTGTGCCAGCAAGGCACTGTTGTAATATCCGTTTTGGATTGCGCCTATCATGCTAACTCCAATTCTTTCTTGTTCAAAAAACAGCTATTAAAGCAAGATTACTCCCGCTTCGCGCTGGACAATTCCCTGATCAGGCTTGCTAACCCCCGTCTATTCCAAGTTTGTTATTCTGCAACACCTGAAACATTACCTAAAAATTCAACCAAACTTGGAACCAATGTTATTTGTAATTTGAGCACAAAACCCTTTCCGGGATTAGTTTTACGCTAACAACTGCAACAAAGGGGCGTATTCCTACTGATAGCCAGGCGGCGGGGGTGGCGGATTTCCGGCAGGCGGCGGGGGCGGATAAGCGCCTGGAGGCGGCGTATAGGCAGCC
>JAJYPZ010000087.1 GCA_021794855.1 Pseudomonadota bacterium
CGCAGGGCGACCAGCAGGCCGGCGATCAATGCGGGCGAGACTTCTCCATTCATGACGGCGTGCATCAGCGCGAGCATTTGTTCGCGGTCCAGGTCGCGTTGGGCGATGAGCTGGTTGAGGAAATAGTGTATCTGTTTCATGCTGGAACCGGCGCTGATTGAATCTTGAGGAAGTTGGCCAGCATGTCGTGTCCGTATTCGGTCAATATCGATTCGGGATGGAATTGCACGCCTTCTATGGCCAGCGTTTTATGGCGGACGCCCATGATTTCGCCGTCATCGGTCCATGCCGTGATCTCCAGGCAGTCCGGCAGCGTTTGCCGTTTGATGACCAGCGAATGATAGCGGGTAGCGCGGAGGGGATTGGGCAAACCGGCGAAGACGCCGCTGTCGAGGTGATGGATCATCGACGTTTTGCCGTGCATGAGTTGCTGCGCGCGCACGATTTCGCCGCCGAAAGCCTGCCCTATGCTTTGATGGCCCAGACAAACACCCAGTATCGGCACTTTGCCGCCATAGGCGCGGATCAGCGGAATCGATATGCCCGCTTCGTTGGGCGTGCACGGTCCCGGCGAAATGACTATGCGTTCGGGTTTGAGCGCTGCAATATCGTCGAGCGCTATTTCGTCATTGCGAAATACCCGGACATCTTCGCCCAGCTCTCCAAAATATTGCACAAGGTTGTAGGTAAAGCTGTCGTAATTATCGATCATGAGCAGCATGGTTCAATTATCCTGTTGATTTCACGGCTATCGAGTGGTTTTCTAAATATCGGTCAAGCTCTATTTTACCTGCTAAATGCGTTAGCGTCCGGGGAAACCGATGCATGACGTGCGCAGATCGTCGAAATCGGACTGGGAGCTCACGTTTGCATAGCTTGCATGCACCGCGAATACGCAGTAACGTATCCAGATTTATTCGTTAATGTTACGGATAAAAGCTTCGTTTTCGAAACGTACTCTAACGAGAGCATGGAATGACTAATAAAATTATTCTGCTGGGGCCGAGCTCGGGATCTAACGTGTTTCAGCATTTTTCCGAGTCGCTCGGTACCCAGTTCGCATCCATAGGCGTCACGTCGGTTACTCTGGATTTGCAGGCGACCGACTTCCAGCAGCGGCTCTTGTCGCTGGTCCAGGAATCGCCGCTCGCGGTATTAGGCTTTGCCGGCATCGGCGGCATGTTTAATATCGACGGTAAAAACCTTTGGGAATTATCCAGAACTCCTTTTATATCGTTTTTTGGAGATAGCCCCGCTTATTACCCTGATTTGCATTTCATGGGGTCGAATTGGCAATTCGGCATGTACGGTTTTCCCGAGCATGTAGCGCTAAGGAAGCGCTTGTCCATGAATCATGGATTTGTTGGTGTGGTAGAGACTCCTTTTATGTTGCCGCCCTTAATAGAAAAAACGGTCGATATCGAGAAAAAAATGGCAGGTAAGCTGGTTTTCCCCAAAACCGGCAATTCATCCTTGAAATTGCGGAATGAGCTGAAAGAGTCGTTGCCCGAGCCGGTTTTTGCGGTCTGGGAATCGATCGCGGCTATCATCGATGGTAATTTAAACACCGTGTCCCATGATTCGGTTTGGGCTCTGGTAGAAGAGCATATGCCGAAACTGTCTATAGACGGGCCATTCGTCGCTAAAATAAAACTGTTGCTGACCGCTCTGCTCGACGATTATGCGCGCCGGCTGGAGAGCGAGCTGGTGGCCGATGTGTTGATGGATTATCCCGCCATCGTTTGCGGGAGCCGATGGGAACACTTGAATATTTCTAACAGAACGGGTACGTATGTTCCCGTTTCGGATTATGCCTATACCGACCAACTGATTGCCGATTCCCTGGCCGTCGTTCACGTTTCGCCCAATACTTCGCATGGCATACACGACCGGCAATTGCGGGCGATAGCGCACGGCACCGCCTGTTTGTCCAATCGGCAGCGGTTTGTGTCGGATTCGTACAATTTAAACGATGAAATCGTTTATGATTTCGATACCGATAGCTTGCGCGATAAAATCGAATGGGTACTGGCGAACAAGGAAGAGGTGGTGCGACAGGGCATGGGCCGCCCCGATTCCTATAGGCAAAAATTTCATATTTCTAATTTTTACAATCAGATCATAAAGATAGCCGAAATTATCCGATTTTCCAATGCCGATATCAGGCCTGCGGCTTTGCCCGATTATCTGGTCTGGCCGCCACTGCTCGGTTGATCATGCTTGTTGCGTAGGCAAGTGTGAATTTACGCTTCTTCCATTTCGGATAATACTATTTCGGCTGCACGCAATACCGCCCGGGCTTTATTTTCCGTTTCCTGCCATTCCGATTCGGCGACCGAATCGGCGACTATGCCTGCCGCCGCCTGAACGTAGAGTTTCCCGTTTTTAACGATGCCGGTACGGATGGCAATCGCCAGATCCATTTCGCCGTTAAATCCCAGATAACCCACTGCGCCGCCGTACAGCCCGCGTTTGCTCGGTTCCAGCTCGTCGATAATTTCCATGGCGCGGATTTTCGGCGCTCCGGTCAGGGTGCCGGCCGGGAACGTGGCGCGCAATACGTCCAGATTGGTGGTGCCGGGTTTGAGTTTTCCTTCCACCGAGCTGACGATGTGCATGACGTGCGAATAGCGTTCCACGACCATCTTGTCGGTCACCGTCACCGTTCCCGTTTGCGCGATGCGGCCGATATCGTTGCGGGCAAGATCGATCAGCATCAGGTGTTCGGCGAGTTCCTTGGGGTCCGCCAGTAATTCCGCGGCGAGTTCCTGATCGCGTTGCGCCGTATCGCCGCGCGGACGCGTTCCGGCAAGAGGGCGTATCGTCACATAATTGCCGTCGGCGCGCTGTTCCTGCCGCACCAGTATCTCGGGCGACGCGCCGACGACGTGAAAATTCCCCATGTCGTAATAATACATATACGGCGACGGATTGATCGAGCGCAACGCTCGATACAGCGACAATGCCGGGGCAGGATAAGGCTTGATCAGTCGCTGTCCGATCTGGACCTGCATCATGTCGCCGGCGGCTATGTATTTTTTGGCGAGCGCCACGGCTTTGAGATAATCGGTTTTGGAGGTTTCGCGTTCGGTTTCGGTATCGACAGTCGGCAGCGATTGCGGGATTACCAGCGGCTTGCGCAAATCGCTGCGCAATTGTTTAAGGCGCAAATTGGCTTGCGCGTAAGCGCCGCGTTCTTCCGGGTTGGCATAAACGATCAGGGTCAGTTTGCCGGTGAGATTGTCCACTACCGCCAGCTCTTCGGTAAGCAGCAAAAGAATATCCGGCGTATTGAGCAAATCTGGTTTATGGCATTGGGCCAGACGTTTTTCTATGTAACGCACCGTGTCATAGCCGAAATAACCGGCAAGGCCGCCGGAAAAGCGAGGCAATCCCGATAATTTCGCAACGCGATAGCGCTTGAGTAGGGTTGCGATAAATTCCAGCGGGTCTGCGCTGGTGTGCTGTTCGGTTTTTTCACCGTCGGTTTCCAGCGTGACGATATGGCCGTGCACGCGCAGCACGGTGCGGGCCGGCAATCCTATGATCGAATAGCGGCCGAAGCGCTCGCCCCCGACTACCGATTCGAGCAGGCAGGAATACGGCGCGTTGGCGAGCTTGAGATAAACGGCCAGCGGCGTATCCAGATCTGCAGGCAATTCGCGCGTTATCGGAATGCGGTTATAACCCTCACGGGCCAATCGTTCAAATTCATTTTCAGTCATGACGTCTCCATTTACCTTGATTGATGAGTGCCGCGGCGTTGCAGGACGGTTTGCGCCATCGCCGGCCGGCGTCTCGAATAGGGGTAAATGTGAGGCTCATGTTATTGGGCTCGCGTAACCAGTTTTGCAGCGTCGAGCAAAGAAGAAACGACCGCATCCGGTTGCAACTCGTGGACGGGAATGCCGCGATTATAGCCGTACGGCACGCAAAAAATCGCACAACGGGCGGCGCGGGCGGCTTGCGTATCGTTCTGCGAGTCGCCGATCAACAGCAATTGCGACGGTTCCGTACTGAAATGATGACCGGCATGCAGCAAGGGCAGCGGATCGGGTTTGCGCCGGGGCAGGGTATCGCCCGCCAGCACCAGTTCGAAATATTTCAGCAAGCCGGTATCGCGCAGCAACGGAATGGTGAAGACTTCGGCCTTGTTGGTGACGCAGGCCAGATGCACGCCGCTTGCCTGGAACGCTTGCAAACCTTCGACTACGCCGTCGAACGGCTTTGAAAAGCGCGATACGTTTTCGCCGTAATGCTTCTGGTAAATCGCGTAAGCCCGCGCAAACAGTTCAGGATCCGGGTCGGCGTCGAGATCGCCGGTCAATACCCGTTTTACCAGGCGCGATACGCCGTTGCCGATGTAGGTCTTGATCGTGTTCAATTCCGGAACCGGCAAACCCAGTTCGTTCATCATGAGTTCGGCCGCATAAGCCAAATCGGGCGCGGTATCCAGCAAAGTCCCGTCCAGATCGATGACGACCGTTTTAATTGCGACAGGGAAATCCATCAAGCGACCTTTGCTAATTCTGCACGCAATGCGGCGAGGACGGTATCGTAACGGTGAGGGTCGCTGTCTTTGGCCGCGCTGAATATCGCCGAGCCGGCAACGAACACATCCGCGCCGGCGCGCGCGACTTCTGCAATGTTATCTACTTTGACGCCGCCGTCGACTTCCAGCCAGATGTCGCGTCCCGATGCGTCGATGCGCTGGCGCGCAGCACGGATTTTATTCAGGGTTTCCGGTATGAATTTTTGTCCGCCGAAGCCGGGGTTGACCGACATGAGCAATATCATGTCGACTTTATCCATGACATAGTCGAGATAGCTGAGCGACGTAGCGGGATTGAATACCAGCCCCGCCTTGCAGCCGGATTCCTTGATCAGCGACAGCGTGCGGTCGATATGTTCGGATGCCTCGGGGTGAAATGTAATGATGTTTGCCCCTGCTTTGGCAAAATCGGGGATAATGCGATCAACCGGCTTGACCATCAAATGCACGTCGATGATTGCGTCAGTGACCGGACGCAAGGATTCGCAGACCAGCGGCCCGATAGTCAGATTGGGGACATAGTGGTTGTCCATGACGTCGAAATGAATGATATCGGCACCGGAAGCAACCACATCGGTGACTTCTTGTCCCAATTTGGCAAAGTTTGCGGATAGAATACTGGGTGCTATACGAAATTGTTTGGACACGATGGCTCCTGGATGACCGCAAAATATTAGAGCCTGGAATTTTACCTGTAATTGTCTTCCAGTAACAGTATGTGTTTTATTGAAAGCGAACAATGGCCGATATCAGAAAAAAACATATCACTATTTCCGTGCAAACCGTTTATTTGCCCGAGCAATCCGATCCCGATCAGGAACGTTATGTATTTGCATATACCATTACCATTTCCAATACCGGTACGATAGCGGCACAACTGGTGTCGCGGCACTGGCTGATTACCGATGCCGAGGATCGTGTGCAGGAAGTGCGCGGCCTGGGAGTCGTCGGCGAGCAGCCCTTGTTAAAGCCGGGTGAAACATTCGAGTATACCAGCGGCACCGCATTGAATACGCCGGTAGGCACGATGCGCGGTTCTTATCAGATGATCGCCGAAGATGGCGAGCATTTCGACGCCGAAATACCTGCTTTTGTATTGGCTATGCCACGCACTCTGCATTAATTCCGGCCGTTTATGGGCCTCGATAGGCGGGAACCGGAAATCAGCGCGAGCGCGCGCAGAATTCTGGCGGCGTTATTAATATCGGCCGGATTGCATGCCGCCGTCATCGGCTGGCTGCGGTTTCAGCCAGTTACCGGTGCCGCGCTGGTACCGCTGCCGATTCAGGTCAGGCTGGCTTCCGCATCGCGCCCAGCCCGATTAAACTCTACAGCCGCGATTGCAGTTCCGACCCCAACTCCGACTCCGACTCCGACTCCGACTCCGACTCCGACTCCGACTCCGACTCCG
>JAJYPZ010000088.1 GCA_021794855.1 Pseudomonadota bacterium
AGTACCAGTAATCCGCGCAGGAATAATCTTGCCGTTCTCGGCGATAAAATCTTTTAACAGTTCGACGTCTTTATGGTCGACCCAAGTGATGCCCTCTACCGTGAAACGGCAAAACTTGCGGCGCTTGAATAACTGGCGGGAACCTTCCCGGCGTTTGGTGTTTTTGATGTTGGTTGGACGTGGCATTACTGCGCTCCTGTCTGTATATTTTCCAAGCTACAAATATGTAGCACTATGTGTGGGCTGTTCCGGCTTTTCCGGGCCAGGAATCCGCTTGCCGATATTGCCTGCGTCACGTTCAGTCGCTGCAACCGCAGCGCTATTTCGCCTATCGCAATGGCAGGCAGCGTCAGGATTACCTCGCGTTCGCCGCCACTTTCAAGCTGGCGGGACCGATGACTGATTTTGCATTCGATCAACGGCACTCCGGCGGGGGTATACCGCAAAGCGGTAAGCTCCTCAAGGATCCCGGAAAATTCAAGATGATTATTTTCCAATCACCTTAACTGAGCTCTTCGGTGTCAGCTTCCTGCTTGACTTCGGGATGCGTCAACGAGCGCGACTTTTCTTCCTTCATCATCGGCGAAGGAGCGACGACCGCCGCATCCATCTTGATAGTCAAATGCCGCAAAACGGCATCGTTGAATTTAAATCCGTGCTCAAGCTCATCCAGGGTTTCCTGATCGCATTCGATATTCATCAATACGTAATGGGCTTTGTGGATTTTTTGAATCGGGTAGGCCATCTGACGGCGTCCCCAGTCTTCCAGACGATGAATCTGGCCGCCACGCTGGGCGACCTGAGCGCGGTACCGCTCTATCATGGCGGGAACCTGCTCGCTCTGATCGGGATGGACGATAAAAACTATTTCATAATGACGCATGCAAACTCCTTATGGTTAAAGCCCTCCGTGCGTAGCGGTAGGGCAAGGGAAACCGCGCATTATATTGGATATTCAAACGTTTAGCAAGAGCATGCCAAAAAAAACCGGAAGAGGGAAAAATACTGCCATCATATCGCGTAACATTTCCCGATGCAGGCAATAATTAGAATCAAAAAACGATAAACGACAGCATTGCGACCGAGGCGCCCAACAAAGCGCCCGCAAGAACATCGGTAGGATAATGCAGACCGAGTATCAGCCGGGAGGCCGCAACCAGCACCGTGAATGGCACCAGTATCCAGGCGAGGTCGGGATAATAATAAATCGCCACAAGACTGAATGTGACCGCGTGAAAGGTATGGCCCGAAGGAAAACTGAAACGGTCGAGCGGAGCGGTCAGGCAATGTATATTGCCGAACTGGTGATGCGGTCGAGGCCGTAGCGTCTTGTGCTTGAGCCATTTGTAGAGCAGGGTGGCGGTAAGCCCTGCGACGACCATTTGCCCGATTACATGGAGGGCCGAAAACCCGTAGAACAAAAAAAGTCCCAACATCAGCGCATACCAGAATACGCCATCGCCCATCCGGCTGATACGTCGAAACACCCAGATCACCGCCGGATAGCGTTCCGCGCGGTTAAACCGTCGCGTCAACCCGGCTTCACATTCAGCCATCCACTGCCAGCTCAACTTCTCCACGGCATTCTTCCTTATCTATAATGGCATGCAATACCCGTTCAAAGCGATCATGTATAATATCCCAAGAAATAGACAGCGCAGTTTGATGAGAGTTCATACCCAGCTGTTTGGCGCGGACGGGATCAAGCGCCAGCTCGGTAGCTGCGGCGATAAATCTCTCCGTATCGTTGTAGGAGGCTAACATACCGTTTTCTCCATGTCGAATCAAGGCTTCTGCTGCAGCATACCGGTACGCCACCACCGCCAGTCCGCTGGCCATAGCTTCCGTCGTGACATTACCGAAAGTTTCGGTCAGACTGGGGAACAAAAAAACGTCTGCCGAAGCATAATGGCGCGCCAGATCTTCTCCGCTACGCATGCCGCAATATATCGCGTCGGGAAATTCTGCCTGGTAGCGATTCCGCTCAGGACCATCGCCTACTATCACGAGCCGACTCCTCGAATTGATAGTCCGCATCGCGGCATACGCCCTGAATACCAGAGCAAGGTTTTTTTCCGGAGCGATGCGGCCGACATAGATCACGACCTGAGTATCGCCATCCGCACCCCATTCGCAACGCAAACCGGGATCGCGGCGCTGTGGATTGAAGAGTTCCGTATCGACTCCTCGCGAAACGACTTCGAGGTTATGATAGCCGTGAGCCTGAAGCTCGCGGCGCATGCCCTCGGTCGGCACAAGTGTTACGCAGGCTTTATTGTGAAATTTGCGCAAATACGCCAGGATAGGCCGCCGCAACCAGGCAGCGCCGTAATGTTTGCTATAAGTATGGAAATTGGTATGAAAATCCGTACTGACCGGAAGCCGAAGTTTTTGCGCTGCGGCTAAAGCCGACCAGCCGAGCGGCCCTTCGGTGGCTATATGTACTAGATCGGGCCGTTTTAATTGCCATAAGCGCACCAGAGCGGATTTTGCAGGCAAGCCAATTTTCAAACCGGCATAACGCGGAATCGGCACACCGATCTTTAATATTTCTTCCAGCCCGGAATTGTTTACAGCCTGGTCCGTTGCGCTTTGACGCGGGCGGATTAGCTGAATCTGATGGCCGCGGTTCTGTAAATCGGCTACCTGCCGCCCCAACGTCATCGCCACTCCATTTATTTCCGGCGGGTAAGTCTCGGTCACCAGCGCAATTCGCAGAGGCTGAGGACGGGGAACAAATATCTGCAATAAAAAATCGTCATTCATGGCAGCTATTCTGCAACCAAGAGAAGTCATTTTCGTTAAAAATTTTTGAACGTTTAATGACTGCCACATACGAAAAAGCTATACATTCGGCCTGACAATCTGCGACTTCGGCGCGCCGATACGATGAATCTGTGCCGGCGGGGTTGCAGCAGCGTCACAAAATTACGCTAAAATGATCGCATGCCACCCTTGATAGCCCAAATCGCTCTGGATCTCCCGGTACCGAAACTGTTTGATTATGTCGCGCCCACGCTTACCCCGGCAGATACGGGACGCAGAGTTCGCGTACCGTTCGGCCGCAAGGAATTGATAGGCGTAGTAATACGGCTGCAAACCGAATCCTCGCATCCCGTGCATCAACTCAAAAGCCTCTCCGCAGTCCTGGACGAAGCCCCCGTATTTTCGGAAGAAATTCTCAAACTGCTGCATTTTTGTAGCGAGTACTATCATTATCCTTTGGGACCGACGGTATTGGCAGCGCTGCCGCTTGCTTTGCGTAAAACCCGCGCGGCAACGGCCAGAACGCAATATTGCTGGCGACTAACCGCAGCTGGCCGGTTAGCCGGGGCACAACTGCCGTCCCGCGCTTACGCCCAACGGGCTTTATATGTTCGTTTTCTCGACGGAAACTGGCATGAAACCGCTGAACTCGCGCAAATATCGGCAGGTTGCCGCAGCACTCTCAACGATTGGCTAACGCTGTGCTGGATCGAGCAGCAATCCGTTGCGACAAAGACCGGCGATGTTGTGCGTTCAGATACCCCTCCCGCGCTAAATTCCGAACAGAATGCCGCACTAGCCCAAATAGTTTCGGAACTCGGCCGTTTCCAGCCGTTTTTGCTGCATGGCGTCACCGGCAGCGGCAAGACGGAAGTCTATTTGCACGCAACGCAAAAAGTGCTGGATCAGGACGGTCAAGTCCTGATACTGGTACCGGAAATCAACCTCACTCCCCAATTGATAGGTTTGTTTCGCGCACGCTTTACCGATACGCTGATCGCTGTCCTGCATAGCGGCATGAACGACCGTGAACGGCTGCAGCATTGGCAAGCCGCATCGGAGGGGCGCGCGCGCATTGTTCTCGGCACGCGACTAGCCGTTTTTACGCCGTTGCCGGAACTGGCGCTGATTATCGTCGACGAAGAGCACGACAGCTCGTTTTATCAGCAGGAAAATTTGCGTTACGTCGCTCGCGATGTCGCCATACTGCGCGCCCGGCATCGCGCTTGTCCTGTCCTGCTGGGTTCGGCCACGCCGTCATTGGAAAGCTGGCATAATGCTCAGAGCGGTCGCTACAAACTATTGAGTTTACGTGACCGGGCAATTGCTGCAGCGCGATTGCCGACGATACGTCTGATCGACAGCCGCACACGGAAATCGCCTGATGGGCTCTCGCTCCCTCTTGCAGACGCTATTCAAACGCGCCTGCAAAAAAACCAGCAAAGCCTGATCTTCATTAATCGTCGAGGCTATGCGCCTACGCTGGTCTGTCGCGCCTGCGCCTGGGCGGCGGGTTGCGAGCGTTGTTCGGCGCGTCTGGTAGTCCATCTGCGCGCGAAACAATTGCGTTGTCATCATTGCGGCTATGCGCAAGCCATCGTACCGTCCTGCCCGAACTGCGGCAACATCGACCTCACCCCCAGCGGCCTCGGCACGCAACGACTGGAGCAGGTTTTACAGGAACGCTTCCCCGCCGCCCGCATTTTGCGCATAGACCGTGACAGCACCCAAGCCAAAGGCAGTTGGGAAAGCATGCAGCAAACGATACGCCGCGGCGAAGCCGATATCCTCGTCGGCACCCAGTTGCTCACCAAGGGTCACGATTTTCCCGACCTGACTCTGGTTGGCGTCATCGGCGCCGATAACGCTTTGTACAGCACTGACTTTCGGGCCGCCGAGCGCATGTTTGCCCAGCTCATGCAAGTCAGCGGCCGGTCCGGACGGGCGCAACATCCCGGCGAAGTACTGATACAGACCGAATTCGTCGATCATCCTTTATATCGCGCGTTACAGCGCCACGATTATGCGGGCTACGCCCAAACCTTGCTGGACGAACGCCGTAGCGCCGGATTTCCGCCGTTTATTCATCAGGCTGTATTGCGTGCAGAAGCGCCTAGGCTCGACGATGCACTATCGTTCTTGCGGATGGCGCAAGAGAAGGCACCGAATATTGCCGAAATTGCGCTGTTTGACCCTACCCCAGCAGCAATGCAGCGCAAAGCCAATCTGGAACGGGCCCTATTATTGGTGCAATCGCACAACAGGCGAGCTTTGCAGCAATTTTTAACCCTTTGGACGGAGTCTCTTTACCGGTTACGCATCGGCAAACTGCGCTGGCATCTTGATGTCGACCCGCTAGAAATATAAATTTATCAAAAAAACACATTTTCTACGCATCGCGTATTTACCATATCATTTTTTTGCAATAAGACCGATTGCGGTTATTTTGTTGAATAGGCGGCAGACAGCTATAATGACGCATCTTTTCTTCAGGCAGCACCATGTTGACTCCGTATACCGATATTAAATCTCATCTTGACGTTTTGTTTACCGGCGCGCTGAACCGAATCTCGGCTGAAATAACGGATATAACGATAGAGATAGATCGCCCGCGCGATGCGGCGCACGGCGATTATGCCTGCAATCTGGCGATGAAGCTGGCGAAACGGCTGAGGTGCAATCCCCGCGATGTCGCGGTACAGATTCAGGCGGCGCTTCCCGTTTCGGAGTGGATACTCAAGACGGAAATCGCCGGAGCCGGATTTATCAATATTTTTCTGCAACCCTGCGCCCAGCAGCAGGTGGTGGCGCATATCCTGGCGCAAGCTGACCAATACGGACAAAATCGCTCCGGTGCCGGCAAAACCGTACAGGTGGAATTCGTATCGGCCAACCCTACCGGGCCGCTGCATGTCGGGCATGGCCGAGGCGCAGCCTACGGCGCGAGTCTGTCCAATCTGCTTGCGGCCTCCGGCTATTCGGTTTCACGCGAATATTACGTCAATGACGCCGGGCGGCAAATGGATATTCTCACCCTGTCGACGTGGCTGCGCTATTTGAGCCTTTGCGGAGAAGCCGTAGCCTTTCCGGCGAATTCCTATCAAGGCGATTATGTGCGCAGCATGGCGGAAGAGATTTACCGCCGGCAAGCGCGCCGCTATCATCGCGAATCGGCAGCCGTCTTTGC
>JAJYPZ010000089.1 GCA_021794855.1 Pseudomonadota bacterium
AGGAAACATGATACGATCCCGAAAGCGGTCATAACGCTGACCTCCGTCGTTGACAATTACCAGGCCGGCTTCCTCTAACGAGGCATCGGCATAGGAAGCAAATGCCTGATCGAGGTTTTGCCAGCCCCCGGGGGCGTAACCCAAACCGAAACGGGCTGCCACTTCGCCGGTCAAGCCGCGAAATTTCAGATACTCGATCGCCTTGGGCGCATGTTTGAGCTGTTGACGATAATAATGGGCAGCGCGTAGCATGATATCGACCAGACTGCTTTCCTGCTGTACCTGCATCCGGGCTGGGCCAGCCGTTTGGGGAACTTCCATGCCGGTCATTCCAGCCAGCGTGGTAATGGCTTCGACATAACCCAATCCCGAAAATTCCATCAGAAATCCGATTGCGGTTCCATGCGCGCCGCATCCGAAACAGTGATAAAACTGCTTGGTCGGAGAGACGGTAAACGAAGGAGTTTTTTCGTTATGAAACGGGCAGCACGCTTGATAATTCGCACCGGCTTTTTTCAGCGGGACGCGGGTATCGATTACCTCCACAATATCGACGCGACTTAGCAGAGTCTGAATAAAATCCTGCGGAATCATAGCATTGCCTTTGATTCACGCACTGAAATCGTACGTGGAATTAACCGACCAACCTGGCCTTGATCCGGCCGGAAACCAACGTCATGTCTGCTCGACCGGCTAATTTCGATTTTATCATAGCCATGACCTTACCCATATCCTTCACGCCGACCGCACCCGTTTCGGTCACTGCCTGTTCGATCAAAATATCGATTTCTTCATCGCTCGCTGCAGCCGGCATGTATTCCTGCAATACGCCGATTTCGAAATGTTCGATATCGGCCAGTTCCTGCCGCCCGGCGGCCTCGTATTGAGAAATCGAATCGCGCCGCTGCTTGAGCATTTTATCGATTGCCGCAATGATTTGCGCATCGTCCAGCTCGATACGCTCATCGACTTCGCGCTGCTTGATCGCCGCCAGCAACAACCGGATCGCTCCGAGCCGAGCCGCATCTTTAGCGCGCATGGCCGACTTCATGTCTTCAGTGATTTTAGCTTTCAAACTCATGGATATCGGCAGGACAAACCGGATCAATACATTTTTGGAGGCAAGGTCTGATTGCGGATGCGCTTATAATGACGTTTGACCGCAGCAGCAAGTTTACGCTTGCGCTCGGCGGTAGGTTTTTCGTAGAATTCCCGGGCGCGCAATTCGGTCAGCAGACCGGTTTTCTCGACGGTACGTTTGAAACGACGCATGGCAACTTCGAACGGCTCATTTTCCTTGACGCGGACACTAGGCATGTAATCTAAACTCCAAAATGGGAGGAAAAACAAGGATTATAAACCTCCGGCCGTTTTTTTCCAAGCCTCATCGGCGCATTATATTCAGTTCCACCGCAACGCGACAGTTTAACCACACATTGAAACCCTTGCTCGATGTAACGAGCATAGGCCGAGGAGGCGAAATAGAACCAGAAACCAGACAAGAAAGAGCACCTGAGGATTTGTGGCGTTATTTAACGAATAGAGCAAGCGCATCGTTCGCCCGCGGGTCTCGCATTCATAATTCGGTCAATGCGTTTAACCACCCAATTGTCGGGCTTCGACGGGCAGCGACACAGCGCACGCAGTGGCCGCATTTCCTTGCCGCCACCGCTATCGAAGCACCAATTCGCCTGGCCTGTACTTTCCTCTCGATATGCTCTGCCCCAGTCTCGGTTTCTAGGTTAAAATAGCAACATGGCCTATCAAGTATTAGCGCGTAAATGGCGCCCACGAACCTTCTCGGAACTTGCCGGACAAGCGCATGTGGTGCGCGCATTAAGTAATGCGCTCAGCCAGAATCGTTTGCACCACGCATATCTGTTTACCGGCACGCGCGGTGTTGGTAAAACCACGGTCGCACGCATCCTGGCAAAAGCGCTGAATTGCGAAACCGGCATTACCGCGACGCCCTGCGGCGTCTGCTCGGCCTGCACCCAAATCGACGCCGGCCGTTTCGTCGATTTGCTCGAACTCGACGCCGCCTCCAATACCGGCATCGACAACATGCGCGAAGTGCTGGACAACGCTCAATATGCCCCCACGGTCGGTCGCTTCAAAGTGTATATCATCGACGAAGTCCACATGCTGTCGAAACAGGCGTTCAATTCCATGCTCAAGACGCTGGAAGAACCACCGGAGCATGTCAAATTCATCCTCGCCACCACCGATCCGCAAAAAATCCCCATTACGGTGCTGTCGCGCTGCCTGCAGTTCAATCTCAAGCAGATGCCGCCCGAACTGATACGCGAGCACCTGACCAAAATATTGACGCTGGAAACGATCGATGCCCAACCGGGGGCTCTGCAACTGATCGCTCGCGCCGCGCAAGGCAGCATGCGCGATGCTCTGTCTCTGCTCGATCAGGCGATCGCCTATAGCGGCGGAGCGATCTTGGCCGACACAGTGCACGGCATGCTCGGCGCGTTGGACCGGCATTATCTGTTCAATCTGCTCTCGGCCCTGATTGCCGGCGACGGACCGGCTTTGCTCGATCAGGCCGAGCATATGGCGACGAGAAGCATCGATTTCGATACCGCATTGCGCGATCTCGCCGCCTTGCTGCAACAGATTGCCTTAGTCCAGATCGTACCCGCAGCCCTGGCCGACGATACGCCCGAACGCGAAACCATCGTCAGTCTCGCCGCGCAAATCGATCCACAAACCGTCCAGCTTTACTATCAGATCAGTCTGCTCGGTCGTCGCGACCTCGGGCTTGCTCCGGACGAGTTCGCGGGGTTCAGCATGACCTTGTTACGCATGCTGGCTTTTTTGCCGCAAACCAATACTACAGAGCTGCCTGCCGAAAAGCGGCGACATGACGTACCCCAGCCCATCGCGGCATCGACCGAAACGAAAAATCCGCTGCCCGACTTGGCCAAAGCTGACGCCGCCGTTACCCGGTTAAACGTAGCCGAACCTCCCCCCGTCGATTTCGTTGCCGATCAAGCCTGGTGGAGCGAACTGGTCACCCAGCTCCAGCTCGGCGGACTGGCGCGCATGTTGGCGCTGCAATGCGAACTCGACAGATTTACCGACAATACGCTGCATTTACGCTTGCCGGTCGCGCAAAAACATCTGATCGAGAAATCATATCAGGACAAATTACGCGAGGCGCTCAGCAAACACTTCGGTCGCGCCATCCGTCTGGAGATCAGCCTGACCGAAGCGGAGGCCAACACGCCGATTAAACAGCAAAACGAAGCCCGTGCCCAGCGCCAGACTGCGGCAGAAAATCTGGTCCGGGACGACAGTTTCGTCCGCGATGCCATTAATCAGCTCGATGCGCGCATCGTCAGCGTCGAGCCGATCACTCAAACCACAAATTAAGGAGCAATAATATGCTAAAAGGCGGTATAGGCAACATGATGAAGCAAGCCCAGCAAATGCAGGAAAACATGCAGAAAATGCAGGAAAAGCTGGCCGAAGTGGAAGTCGAAGGCGTCTCCGGCGCAGGCTTGGTCAAGGTATTGATGACCTGCCGCAACGATGTCCGCCGCGTCAGCATAGACCCCAGCCTGATGAACGACGACAAGGACATGCTGGAGGACCTGATCGCCGCCGCAATGAACGACGCCGTCCGCAAAGCCGAAGCGACCACTCAGGAAAAAATGAGCGGCTTCACCGCCGGTCTCAATTTGCCGCCGGGTCTCAAACTGCCGTTCTGACCCGTACTGCAATGAAATCACCGACCAGGTTGGCCGAATTGATCGCCGCCTTGCGCGTGTTGCCGGGAATCGGGCCCAAATCTGCGCAGCGCATGGCCTATCATCTACTACAACGCGACCGGCCGGGTGCCGTCCGGCTGTCGGCTGCGATCGACCAAGCGCTCACGCAAATGACGCACTGCACCTCGTGCAACGATTTTAGCGAAACGCCGGTATGTCAGCTGTGCGCTTCACCCGCACGCGACCCGAGCCTGCTGGCGGTCGTCGAAATGCCTACCGACTTGCTGATGATGGAACAGACGCTGAATTACCGCGGCCTGTATTTCGTCCTCATGGGCCGCCTGTCTCCGCTCGACGGCATCGGCCCGCGCGAAATACATCTGGATCGGCTGATCCAGCGCGTCGGCAACGGCATCGTCAACGAAGTCATTCTGGCCACCAATTTCACCATAGAAGGCGAAGCTACGGCGCACGCCATTACCGAACTGCTGCGACCGCGCAATATTGCGGTCAGCCGCATTGCCAGAGGCGTCCCGGTCGGCGGCGAACTCGAACATATCGATTCGGGCACGCTGGCTCAGGCGCTGAACGACCGGCGGCGCTGCGATGTCAGTTAGGACGGCAACGCGATGAACGCCGCCGCTTGCCCATTATGCCGTCCATCCGGCGAGAACGTGCTCTGGCAGGACGATCTCTGCCGCGTCATCCTCGCCGGAGAACTCGACTATCCCGGATTTTGCCGCGTCGTCTGGCATAAACATGTCAAGGAAATGAGCGATCTGGATAGCGCTCAGCAGAACCACTTGATGCACATCGTCTTCAGCGTCGAAGCCGCACTGCGCGACGCCCTCAAGCCGGATAAAATCAATCTCGCCAGCCTGGGTAATGTCGTGCCCCACCTGCACTGGCATGTCATCCCGCGTTTCGCGCACGACAAACACTTCCCCAACCCGATCTGGGGCGCGCCGTGCCGCGAGAGTACGGCCGCCCGGGACGATTATCTGATTGCCGGGATATTAAAAGCCGCGCTGGCGCAGCGGCTGGATTGACCGGCAAAACATTGCCATGTCTGTAGGTCCAGGCTATTGTTTATCGACATGCACAAATTTCTGCGACAACGCATGATATAGCGGCTCAGGCGAGATCAGCTTGGACATGGCAGTCGCTACAACGGTTGCGCCCATCAGTGGCAATAACATATGATGGCTGTTGGTCATTTCCATCATGATAATAAAAGCCGTCACGGGAGCACGCGTCACTCCCGCAAGATAAGCCGCCATGGTTAATAATACGATGGCGCTGTGCGAGGAATAAGAAGCCGGCAGCAGTGCGGCAAGATTATCGCCTATCCCTGCTCCGGCAGCCAATGATGGGGCGAACACGCCACCCGAAATACCGCTCATCGACGACAATAGCGTAGCCAGCATTTTCGCTATGCCGAAATACCAGGGTATGACTTTACTGTCTTCCAGCAGGGCTTGGGTCGGCTGATACCCGGTACCGAATACAAGATGATTTGTCGCCAGCCCCAGTAAAGCGACACCCAATCCGCACAGCGCAGCAAAAATAAAGGGGTGCCGATTAAAAAAATCGGTCACACGCGACGTCGTGCTCAATGAAACATAAATTAATATACGACTAAAAAGTCCCCCTGCCAAGCCGCCGACTATTCCGCACAGGAGAACGGTTGTCATCCCGGAATCCCATTCCAGAGTCGCGCCCGAAGACCCAAAATAAGTATAGTTTCCAAGTAACGCTATCGATATCAAACCCGACACAATCACCGTCACCAGCGAAGAGCTGTTCGCATTAAAAACATGGTTTTTGCTTAATTCTTCAATCGCAAACATAATTCCCGCCAAAGGTGTATTAAAGGCCGCCGCGATCCCCGCCGCACCCCCTGCCATAAGCAGAATACGGCGCTGTTCGACGCCTTGAAATGGCCCCCGGCCATAAAACATATGCATAATAGATGCGCCGATTTGCACGGTCGGCCCTTCTCTACCGATAGACGCTCCAACCGCCAAGCCGCCTAAAGTAAGCAATATTTTGCCGATCAAAATGCGTACTGATAACAAGTGGTGGGTTTTAATTTCCCCGGTTTCATTAATCCCGGCGACGGTTTGAGGGATACCGCTGCCCTGTGTTCCGGGAAAATATCGACGACTGAGATAAGCCAATGCCATAAAACCCGCAGGCAATACTAAAACCGGGACAA
>JAJYPZ010000090.1 GCA_021794855.1 Pseudomonadota bacterium
GTTTCGGCGCGCCTTTGCGGGTCGATCTCCAATTGGGTAAAGTCGGCGGCCTTTAAAATTCCCGCCAGCGTGTTGCGCAGGGTTTTACGCCGCTGGGAGAAAGCGCTGGAAACAACGCGCGCCAGCTCGGCCGGGTCGTCCGGCTGCGTGGCCTCGGCTCGGCGCGGTATCATCCGCACTACGGTCGAATCGACTTTGGGCGGCGGGTCGAAGGCGGCAGGTGGGACTTCGAATAGTGCTTCCATTTCGAAGCGGTATTGCAGCATCACCGACAGTCGGCCGTAATCGTGCGTATCCGGAACAGCGATCATGCGATCGACGACTTCCTTTTGCAGCATGACATGAATATCGACTATGCGTGTTGCAAACGCGGCAAGATGGAACAGCAACGGGGTGGAAATATTATAAGGCAGATTGCCGACGATGCGTAAGTCGCCGCCTAGCGTTGCGAAATCGAAATTTAAGGCATCGGCGGCATGAACGGTCAGAGTCTCCGCCGGATAGGTACGTTGCAGGCGCGCGACGATATCACGGTCGAGTTCGATTACGTGTAAATGCGAAATATGTTGCAGCAGAGGCCGGGTGAGCGCTCCGAGTCCGGGGCCGATTTCGACCAGACTGTCGGTATCGAGCGGGCGGATGGCCTGGATTATGGCGGCGATTATGTCGTGGTCGCATAAAAAATGCTGGCCGAAGCGTTTGCGCGGAATGTGTTTACTCATGGCTAGGGTAACGGCTCATTTCCGCGGCGACATTGATGGCGGCGACGAGGCTGCCGCTGTGGATTCGGCCGCTACCGGCCAGATCGAGGGCGGTGCCGTGATCGACCGAAGTGCGGACTATGGGCAAGCCCAGCGTGACGTTGACGCCGGCGCCGAAGCTGGCGTATTTCAGTACCGGCAATCCCTGGTCGTGGTACATCGCCAGCACGCAATCGGCCTCGGCCAGCCGTTCCGGATTAAACAGGGTATCGGCGGGCAAGGGACCGGTCAGGCGCATTCCTTGCCCCCGTAATTTCGCCAGTACAGGTTCGATGATGCGGATTTCTTCATCGCCGAGATGGCCCGATTCTCCGGCATGCGGATTGAGGCCCGCAACCAGGATGCGCGGCTCGGCAATGCCGAAGCGATGGATTAATTCGTGCTGCAGAATTTGCAGGGTGGCGGTCAGCGATGCCGTATTGATCGCGGCGGCAACGTCACGCAATGGCAGATGCGTAGTCGCGAGCGCAACGCGCATGCCGCCGCCGACCAGCATCATGACGACATGCGGCGTAGAGGTGAGTTCGGCGAGGAATTCGGTATGCCCGGTGAATGCGATCCCGGCTTCGTTGATTACCGCTTTATGTACCGGAGCGGTGACCATGGCGGCAAATTCGCCGTTCATGCAGCCGTTCGCCGCGCGGCGCAGTAAAGCCAGCACCGAGGCGGCGTTGGCCGGATCGAGCCGTCCTGCGCATACCGGTTCGGCAACCGGAATATGCAATACGCTCAAGACGCCGGCTGTGGTTTCCACTTTATTCCCATCGTATTGCCGGATTGTCAGCGGTAAGTTTAATTGCTGCGCACGTTCGCTGAGAACGGTATGATCGGCGAGTACGACGATTTCCTGTTCGCGTTGCTGCTGCGCCAGCAAGACGCATAAATCCGGCCCGATACCGGCCGGCTCGCCCGCGGTGAGCGCAATGAGCTTGCTGGGTAAGGCCATTGCCATTACTGAGTTTCGTTGCGATACTCGACGAACGCGCCGTCGCGGAGCTGGCGCAGCCATTCTTCCTGCGCCTCTTCGATCTTGCGCTGGCGTATCGCTTGCCGCGCCAGGATGCGCTGGCGTTCTTTGGTGACGTCTTCCTGCCGCCGCTCCAATACCTGGATCAAGTGAAAACCGAACGGCGATTGTACCGGCTCGCTGATTTCTCCCGGTTTGAGCGCATCCATCGCATGCTCGAATTCCGGTACGGTTTCGCCGGGAGACAGCCAACCCAGATCGCCTCCTTTGGAGGCGCTGGCATCATTGGAGTATTGCCGCGCCATGTCGGAAAATTTGGCGCTGCCGTTTTCTATCTTGCTGCGGATCTCTTCGAGCCGGTTTTTGGCGTCGGCGGCAGAAACCACTTCGCTGGTTTTGATGAGGATATGCCGCGCGTGGGTCTGATTGATAATGGTGGTTTTGTCGGCAGTGCGCTTATCGATCAGTTTGATGATATGAAAGCCGCTGTTGCTGCGCAGGATATCGCTGGTTTCGCCGGGTTTCATGGAAATCAGTACCTGGCTGAATAACGCCGGGATCTGCGCGGCACGCCGCCAACCCATCTCTCCGCCTTCCAGTGCGTTGGGCGCATTGGAATAGCTGGCGGAAATCTGGGCGAAATCTGCGCCTGCCCGGATTTTGTTCAGTGCTTCTTCCGCTTTGGCGTGGGCGAACTGTATCTGTTCGGAACTGGCGTTTTCAGGAATGCTGATCAGGATATGCGCTGTGTTGTATTCGTCGTCGGAACCTTGCTTGGCCTGGGCATTGAGGTAAGCATCGACTTCGGCTTCGGTGACATTGATCTTGTTGTCGACTTCGCGTTCGCGCAAATGAGTCAGGATGATCTGGTCGCGTATGTCGGCACGGAATTTATCGTAAGGAATGCCTTCCTTGGCGACGGCTTCGCGGAATTGCGCGGGCGTAAGCTGATTCTGGGCGGCAATCCGGTCTATGGCACGATCGAGCGTGGGATCGTCGACCTTGATGCCCGACTGGTCTGCAAACTGCAACTGGATACGATCGTTGATCATGCGTTCGAGGATTTGCTTTTCCAGAACGGCGCGCGGCGGCAGCGGAATTTTACGACTTTCCAACTGCTGGACGGCACGATCGTATCGTTCATCCAGATCGTGACGGGTAATTACGTCATCGTTGACTACGGCGATGATATGGTCGAGTTCTGCGGGTTGGGCCGTATCGTTCTTGCTGCCGGATGCAGCCGAGTTCGGCTGCGTGCTGGCGGCGGGTGCGGCGGCAGTCGGTGCAGAAGCCGAAGTCGCAGCCGGAGTCGGAGCCGGCAATGCATCGGCAGCGAGCGTCAGATCCGGCAGCAAGGCAAACGCAAGCAGCAGGAATTTAAGGATTGTTGATTTCATCGGTATTGGTGTATCCAGGTACGCTAAGTTTAAGAACGTCGAGCGGGTTAGAGCCTAAACTGCCTAACCCGTTCAACTCCAATTGGAAGAAAAAAGAAGTGCTGGTAGTATTCGCCGCGATGGCAATGGTCTGAAACACGCCGCGCAGGGCCCAGCATCCGCCATTATATTCAAGCCCGGCCAGGCCTTCGACGATATTTTTGTCCAGCAGTGAATAGTTATAGCGCATCATACCGTACAAGCGTTTGGTAAGCGGCCATTGCCCGGAAATATCGATCTGGTTGATATTGCCGCTATAGTAAGCCTGGCCGTATAGCGCCTGAGCATACAAGGGCATCCCCGGAATGTTGGCCATAGCCGCCGGATTGAAATTATTGTTGATCGAACGGTAGCCGAAATTGATGGCTTTACCCGGCGCGGGATGATAATTGACGGTAAAGCTGTCGCTGACGGCCTGATTCAGTTGCATATTGTATTGCACCGCCGCATCGACGCGCCACTGTTCGTTGATCTGTCCGCCCACGTCGGCCAATACATCGCTGGACTGGCTGTTGCTGGGGACTTCACCGGGAAGAGTAACGAGTTGCGGGGTGAAATATAATCGTTGTCCCACCGCCAGGCTCAAGCGTTCCAGACCGCTGTCCTGATCGAGAAACCGGGTCGATACGCCCATCGTCAACTGGTTGGCGTTATTGATGCGGTCGCCGCCTACGTAGCGGTTTTCAGTGAATAGCGTTGCATAGTTGATCTCGTCCATAGGCGCGCTGTCGAAGTTGGGCAGCAGGCTTTGATCCTGATAAGGAATATAGACGTAATACAAACGCGGCTCTAGCGTTTGCAGATATTTATGGCCGAATGCAGTGATGTTGCGATCGAAGTACATGCCGCTGTCCAGGCTGATTATCGGTAGCGAGCGGGTGGGATTGAAAGCCGGAGTGGTGGACGTCGGGCTCAATTCGTAACCGGTAAAATTGAATCCGACCTTGGGCGTAATATATCCGTAATCATTGCTCAACGGCAGGTCGATGCTGGGATAGGCGATAAAGCGCGTGCCATTGACCAGAGTGGGGTGCACGAAGCGCGTCAGTTCGCTGGTGAAGTTGAAATCCAGCCCGTAGTCGTTGGTGAGCATACCGGACCAGTGCAAATCGGGAAGCCGGCTGTAAGGCGGTATCACCGGCGCAAGCGGGTCCTGCAATACCTGGAATTGCTGCACCGAAGCGCTTGCCTGCCACCAGCTGCCCTGATAATTCAGGGTGGCTTCCTGATCCAGGTCGGTCAGCGATGTCGTGCTCAGCTGGTTGGTCAGGTCCTGGAAATAGTTGTTGTCGGATACCGCCTGATAAACGAAGTGACCCGTAAGTCCGGGCATAAAGGTCTCGTCGTGCTGGGCGAAGACATCCCAGCGGGCGGTATTGGTGAGATGATCCTGCAGATAGTTGGCGTCCACCGAGCCGCGCGAAGTGTCAGTCAGGTAGCGGAATTCCCCGCCCATTTGCAAGCCGCGCTTGCTGATGACGGTCGGCGTGATGGTGGCGTCGTAATTGGGTGCAATATTCCAGTACCAGGGAATCGACAGTTCAGCGCCGCTGGTCCCCGTCGTGCCTTCGATAGGTGCGAGGAAGCCGCTCTTGCGCTGGTCGTTCAAAGGAAAGTTGATCCAGGGCGTATACAGGATCGGAGTATTCTTGAACTCGATTTCCGCGCCGTGCGCGGTGCCGATGTGCTGCGTGTTGTCGATGTCGAGTTCCTTGACACGCAAGTACCAGTCGTTGTCGCCGACGGGGCAGGTCGTATAGATGGCATGCATCAAACGGTAATGGTTTTCGCCTTCGAAATTGATAATGGTCGCATCGCCGCGGGAATTTACGACGACATGGGTATCCTGCGTAGGCGCTGCGGCACCTATCAGCGAAAAAATCGGCTGATCCATGTATCCGATCTGCGTGTTCATTTGCAGGTCGATTTTCGGGCCGTTCAATGTCAGTCCTTCCTGTTTCAGACAAACCGCGCCATCCGCCTTTACCGTATCGGTGGGCTGAATATAATGCAGGTGGTCGGCGGTCACGACGGTGGCCCCGCGCCGCAGCTCCACATTGCCGATAGCGTTGGTCTGCTGGTTTTGCGTCCCGTTCATGGTGTCGGCGCGAATGAAAACCGGAGGGCTCTGGTCGTTTTTGACCGGTGGAGCGAGTGCAGTGGAACTTTGCAGCAACGTCGTATCGTCGGCAGCGGCAATTCCCCCGAGTAACAATAAAGGTGCTGTGAGATAGCGGATAAATCGGTGTGTAGGCATTATTTAGCTGATCGAGCGAATGGTGCTAAAATGCGCTGAAATCTTTTGTCGGCAAGGACTTTCATGCAGCGTCAAAATCTTATCCAATCGTGGTTAGAAACACTATTTCCCTATTTGTCCCCCGTGCTCACCCCTGCTTCGGCAGATGCCAGTTTCCGGCGGTACTTTCGTACGAATTTATCCAATGGCGAACATTATATCGTGATGGACGCTCCGCCGCAGCATGAAGATTGCGGGCCTTTTGTTTTTGTTGCGGAATTATTCGCTGCCGCAGGCTTAAATGTACCACGAGTCCTGCAACAAAATCTGCAGCAGGGTTTTTTGCTGCTGACCGATCTCGGCGACGAAACCTATCTGAGCCGCTTGAACCGCTTGGTAAGCGGACATGACACAGCAGTGGCATCTGCCGGCGCAGACGTTCACACATTATATACGGATGCGACGGATGCGTTAATTCGCATTCAACTGGCCAGCGAGTCGGGTAAGCTGCCCGAGTAC
>JAJYPZ010000091.1 GCA_021794855.1 Pseudomonadota bacterium
CATAATCGTTGAGCCACCGATTTGAGAAGTTTATTGCCGATTATGCGACCGAGCGTATCGTTGATATTTTTAAAATTATCGAGATCGAGAACCAGCACTGCCAGTTTGTTCTGGCCCCGTTCGGCCAATCCAGAGGACTGCTCGATGCGCTCGGTGAGCAAGACCCGGTTAGGCAGGTTGGTCAGGAAATCGTGCTGTACCAGATGCGTCATTTTTTCGGCCATAGCCTGTACGGCCGAAATATCGTGAAATACGATTACCGCACCCCTGATCCTGCCTTTGGCATCGCAAACAGGCGAGGCGGAATCTTCGATGGCGATTTGTCGTCCATCGCGTGCAATCAATATCGTACTCGGAGACAAGCGGGTGGATTCGATACGTTTGAGTACGAACTCTACGGGATTGCGTGCAGGTTGCCGGGTAGTGGCGTCGGCAAGCGGCATGATATCGTTGATAGGGCGGCCGCGCGCTTCATCTCGCGACCAGCCTGTTATCCGTTCTGCAGCAGCGTTAAGATAGTTGACGTTGCCTGAAATGTCGGTGCCTATGACGGCATCGCTGATTGAATTGAACGTTACGTCGGCCCGCATTTTTTCCAGATATAAGGCATCTTCTACCATTATGCGTTCGATCAGGTATTGGTGGGCGTCGGCTATGGCCGAGTCTGCTTTGGCTTTTTCCGTGACGTCTATGCCTTCCACAAAAATTCCGGTGACGTTACCGCTTTCGTCCTTTAAGGGTTGATAAATAAAATCGAGGTACCGTAACGTCGGTAGCAATTGTTCCCGGTTTTTTAAAAAAAAGGGGTTATGAGAGGTTATAAAAGGCTTGCCTGTCCGATACCCGTCGTCCAGCTGTTTTAGCAGACCGTTTGCAGCTGCGTCAGGGTGGATTTCAATCAGTTTTTTTCCGAGCAGGCCGGAATTTTCCATCAAGCGGCTATATGCATCGTTGACCATTTCAAAGACATGGTCCGGACCTTTCAGGAAAGCCATGAAATTCGGCGCTTTGTTAAACATCTGATAAAGCTGGTCTATCCGATTGCGCGTAGATTTTAACAAGATATCGGTTTCTCGCTCTGCGCAAACACGACGGGTAGTTTCGATCGCTGTGACCAGTACCCCGCAAATCGTGCTCGCAGCGTCGCGTATAGGTCCATAACTGATTGTGAACCAGCGCGATACGGGTTTGCCAAACGGTTCGATGACATACTCCTGATCTTCAAAATAAATGCATTTTCCGGTTTTGAAAATCAGGTCGTACAGCGGCGCATTGAAATGATGCACTTCAGGCCAGCATTCATCGGTGCGCTGTCCTAGCGATTCTGGATGGCGTAAGCCCAGTAATGGGCGATAAGCGTCGTTATAAACCTGAATCAGGTCGCGCCCCCACAAGATGATGGAAGGCAGGGACGAATCCAGCGCTGCGGTAACGGCGATCCGCAGTGCCGTAGACCAGTTGTCGATAGGGCCTAGCGGTGTTTTGGCCCAGTCATGGACGCGAATCAGTTGCCCCATTTCGCTCGACTGAGGGGGCCAGTCGTTGGCAGACTCGGTGTTCATCGGTATTAAAGGTCTCAAAACTGCTCGGCTTCAAAGCCCGAGCTTATGGCGATTAGCTCAAATTTGAGTTCTTGTCTGGCGGATGGATAAAATCTGAGTAAAGAATACTTTGCAGAAGTTTCCCGTCCGTTACGGTCGGCGGCCGATTAAACCCAAAATAAGAGTGACAAGAAAGATAGCCAGAAAAAAATAAAAAAGAAGTTTTGCAATACCTGCAAATGCGGCTGCAAGGCCGGTAAAGCCCAGTAAAGCGGCTACCAGCGCAAACACAAAAAAGAATAAAGCCCAGCGTAACATCGTTTCTCCCTTTCCGAAACCCATAAATTAACTGATTGCGGCTTTAGTACGCTACGGAACCAACGCAGCCAAAATTCGGCCAGCCCAGTAATTTTTTTATATTAATACTATGACAAAAATACTAAAACTGTCTTAATGGTATGAGTAACGTAACACCAGCTCTGTGCGATCCCATACTTTATAAAGTAATAATTTTTTAATAATGGGTTATTTAAAATAGTTTTTTAAAAGTAGAAATAGAGAAATGAGTGGCGAATTGCGTTACCGCACGACAGATCATGATTTGTCATTGTATGTTCCGGAAATCGTTGTGCTACGAAAAGCAGGATGATTTTTGATCTGGCTAAAATGCGGCGGCGGCGGCTTCTTTGGCCTGCTGGTCGGCATGATAGCTGCTGCGCACCATTGGCCCGCTGGCGGCGTGAGCAAAGCCCATTTCTGTCGCGGCTACGGCAAACTGGTCGAATTGCTCGGGGGTGACGTATCGGGTCAGGGCGATGTGATGGGCAGATGGTTGCAGATATTGCCCTATTGTCAGCATATCGACATCGTGGTTGCGCAAATCACGCATAACGCCTAGGACTTCGTCGTCGTTTTCACCGAGGCCGACCATGATGCCGGATTTGGTCGGGATCTGCGGATGGCGGTTTTTGAAATCGCGCAGAAGTTGCAGCGAATGTGCGTAATCGGCACCGGGGCGGGCAGCTTTGTAGAGGCGCGGCACCGTTTCCAGATTGTGATTGAGTACGTCGGGCGGATTGCCGGCGAGGATGTCGAGAGCGATATCCAGCCGGCCGCGGAAATCAGGGACAAGAATTTCGATGCGGGTGGCGGGGGAGCGTTCGCGCACAGCGCTGATGCAATCAGCGAAATGCTGCGCGCCGCCGTCGCGCAGATCGTCTCGGTCAACGCTGGTGATGACGACGTATTTTAATGCCATGGCGGCGATGGTTTCGGCCAGATGCCCGGGTTCGCCGGCGTCAGGCGGCAGAGGTTTGCCGTGTCCGACATCGCAGAACGGGCAGCGCCGGGTACACAGGTCGCCCAGTATCATGAATGTGGCGGTGCCGTGTTTAAAGCATTCGCCGAGGTTGGGGCAGGAGGCTTCTTCGCACACCGTATGCAGCTTCTGCTCGCGCAAAATGGCCTTGAGTGCGAGGACTTCCGGCGAATTGGGCGATTTCGCCCGTATCCAGGGCGGCATTTTCAAACGTTCCTGCGCGATGAGCTTGATGGGGATGCGCGCGGTTTTCGCTTCGCCTTTATGAAGTTTTATATCGGCCACGGTTTTCCTGAATTCTGGTTGCTGCGCTGAGGTTTTGAAGCAAATGACCGACTAATGCGCAGTTGATGTCTTCGATTGTATCATCGACGCCGAGATCGCGCAGTTGCGTTACGCGCAGGCTTTCATAGCCACACGGATTGATGCGCTGAAAAGGCGACAGATCCATCGCGATATTGAGTGCCAGTCCGTGATAGCTGCAACCGCGCCGGATGCGCAGACCGAGCGCTGCAATTTTGGCATAATCGACATAAACGCCGGGTTTGCCCTCAGACCGATGCGCATCGATACCGCGTTCACGCAGCATGTCGATGATCGCCTGTTCCATCCGTTCGACCAGGTCACGCACGCCGTAGCGGCGGCGTTTCAGGTCGATCAGCAGATAGGCGACCAGCTGGCCCGGGCCGTGATAGGTAATCTGGCCGCCTCGATCTATGCTGACGAGAGGAATATCGGAGTCGCGCAGCAAATGTCGCCGTTGCCCCGCCTGACCCAGCGTGTAGACGGGCGGATGTTCGAGCAACCAGATTTCGTCCGCCGTATCTGCCTTTCGTTGCGCGGTGAAATCCTGCATGGCTTGCCAGGTAGGTGCGTAATCGACGCGACCGAGCTGGCGAACGATGATTTCCTGCACTTACAGAACCACTTTTACCATCGGGTGTGCGCTCAGTTCCCGATACAGGTTGTCGAGTTGTTTGCGCGAGGTGGCGCGTATCGTACAGGTGATCGCCATATAGTTGCCGGCGCTGCTTTCGCGGCATTCCAGCGTGCCGGGATCGAAATCCGGCGCATGGCGCTGCACCAGCGCAACGATGGTCTCGATAAATTGCGGTTGGGACGGCCCCATGATTTTAATGGGAAAATCGGACGGGTATGTAATCAGGCTGTCAGAATCCATAATTCCGGCGCAATTTATTTAAATTTTAACATCAGGCTATCCCAGGCTCTGCCGATAGCGCTCGCAACGGTTACGTTTTCAAGAACTTGCAGCGGGACTTGCTCCAATACCCGATTATCCAGGCTTACCGTCATAGTGCCTACGACCTGACCGCGAAATAACGGCGCTATCAAGGGTTGACGAGTTGTCAGCGTAGTTTTGAGGTCCGCGCTGCGGCCGCGCGGCACGCTCAGATAAACGGGATGGATAAAACCCGCTTTGACTGTATTGTATTTGCCTTTCCAGACCTTGAGCTGGGCTACGGTCTGATTGGCAGCATACAGTCTTACGCCGTCAAACGACTGAAAACCGTAATTCAGCAGACGCTGGGTTTCCGACGCCCTGAGATAATCGGAACTGGTTCCGAGCACGATAGCGAGCAGTCGTCGGTCGCCGCGATGGGCCGACGCGATCAGGCAATAACCGGCGCTCTGGGTATGTCCGGTTTTCATGCCGTCTACGCTGGGATCCGACCATAGCAAGCGATTCCGGTTGGCTTGAGTGATATTGTTGTAGCGATATTCCTTGATAGCGAATATAGGTGCATATTCCGGAAAATCACGAAAGATTGCGCTGGCTACCAGACTGAGATCCCGGGCGGTGGTGTAATGCTGCGGGTCGGGCAAACCGGTGGCGGTGACGAAATGCGTATGCGTCATGCCCAGTTGCTGGGCTTCCTTGTTCATCATGTCGACAAATCCGGCTTCGCTTCCGCCTATATCCTCGGCTAACGCCACGGTTGCGTCGTTGCCCGACTGAATAATCATGCCGTGCAGCAATTCGTTGACGGTGACCGGTTTATTGGGTTCGACAAACATGCGCGAACCTTCAGTTTTCCAAGCTTTGGTCGATACCGGAACGATATCGGTGAGCTTGAGGCGGCCTTGCTTGAGTGCAGCAAAAGTCAGGTACGTCGTCATCAATTTAGTCAACGACGCCGGTTCCATCCGTCGGTCAGCATCGTATTCCGCCAAGGTCTGTCCGCTTTGCAGGTCGAGCAGCAACCACGCTTTTGCGTTCAGTTGCGGCGGCGGCGTAACGGGCAAATCGACCGCAAAACAGTTTTGAACAAAAAGCGTCAGAATAAAAAAGAATATGCGTGTCATAAGTAAGTATAAAAACAGGAATTAGCTAATTGCGGACTATCCGAATCGGCGTCAGGCTCATTCTGCGCCGGATTTCGCGGGAGGCTTCGTTTGCGCTGCTTTCATCGGCATAGGGGCCGAGGGCGACTCGATAGCGCTCCGACTGGTTCAGGATGACTAAAGCCGCGCTGCCCTTATCCAGTTTTGTGGCTGCATCGGCAAGCAGTTTTTCTGCATTTTCCCGACTGCTGAAGCTGCCCAGTTGCAGGAAAATACCGGTCGAATTCGCATCGAGATCTCGGCCTGCGCTAATTTCGGCGGGAGTAATGGCGCTTACTTTTACCATGCCGCTACCGCCTTGAACTATACCGAGTTTATGCGCGGCTGTATAGGATAGATCGATAATGCGTCGGCTGTGAAAGGGTCCCCGGTCGTTGATCCGTACGATTACCGACTTGCCTGAAGCCAAGGAAGTGACTTTGGCATAGCTTGGAATCGGCAAGGTGGGATGCGCAGCGGTCATCGCATACATATCGTATTTTTCGCCCGATGAGGTATTTTTGCCGTTGAAACGGCGGCCGTACCAGGATGCCAGTCCGGTTTCTTCGTAAGGACCGTTTTCGGTAGCGGGAATATAAGTCTTGCCCAGAGCGACATAAGGCCGGTTTGCATTCGCTTTCAGAGCTTCGATTTTTGGAACGGCGTCCGGAACCGAGTCGAGATTGTCGGGAGGATGAGCA
>JAJYPZ010000092.1 GCA_021794855.1 Pseudomonadota bacterium
TGATCAATGCCCTGGTACTGACCGAAACCACGCCGCTCTAAACCACTAGACAGCATTCAGAAAACTGCCGATAGCCGCAATCAGATTCTGCCCCAGCCGCTCATCAAGGCAGTCCATCGTCACGATGCCGGACATATTGCGCAACCACGTCATTTGCCGTTTCGCCAGCTGGCGGGTAGCGAAAATACCGCGGTCGCGCATTTCATCGTAACCGTATTCGCCGGTCTGATAGGACCATGCCTGCCGGTAACCGACGCAACGCATCGACGGCAAATCGTCGCGCAGGTCGTAACGTGCGCGCAGACCTGTCAGTTCGTCGACCAGTCCGGCAGCCAGCATGGCATCGAAGCGGAGGGCGATCCGTTCGTGCAGGATGTGTCGAGCCGATGGCATCAGCGCCAGTGGCAGCACGCGATAGGGTAATTCCGCCTCGCGGCCTTGCGCCAGACACTCCGACATGGTTTTGCCGGTAATCCGTATGATTTCGAGCGCACGCTGGATACGCTGGCTGTCGCCAGGCTGCAGACGTCCGGCAGTCAGCGGATCGAGATGCTGCAGATCACGATGCAAAGCATCCCAGCCGCGTTCGGCGGCCTCCTCATCGATCGCCGCCCGGACTGCCGGATCGGCTTCGGGCAGAATGCTCAATCCTTCGCGCAAGGCCTTGAAATACAGCATCGTACCGCCCACCAGCAACGGAATATGGCCTCGCGCAGTAATTTCCGCCATCAGCGGCAACGCGGCTGCACAAAACTGCGCAGCGGAATAAGATTGTACAGGCGGGATCAAATCGATCAGATAATGAGGCGCGGCGGCGAGCGTCGCAGCATCGGGTTTCGCCGTACCGATATTCATATCGGTATACACCAGCGCCGAATCGACGCTGATGATTTCCACCGGGAAAATTTGCGTCAGCGCCAGCGCGGCAGCCGTTTTGCCCGAGGCGGTAGGACCCATTAAAAAAATAGCGGGGGCTTGCGTCATCGCTGCTTGGCGGGAAGTTGGAATACGGTATTCAATTCGTCATTCGATGAGATGCGATCCTGCGGGTGAAGGGCAAAGAATATTGAAATCCATTGCATCATTCTGGAACCGGACAAAGTGAACAGCCATGAACTGTAATGTTCGCGCCAATACTAACCGCACTTTTCCGGCTTGTCTATCGGCATGTTTATCATTAAACTTCCCTTGCCGGAATTCCCGACGATTGCGGCTAGACCGCAGAGACGCACCGCGCGATATATCGACGCGGGGCAACCATAACTGTTTACAAGACGAGTACTATGCGCATAGGCACCCCCCTCACCCCTCACGCCACCCGCGTCATGCTGCTCGGCAGCGGCGAACTGGGCAAGGAAGTCATCATCGAAATGCAGCGCTGGGGGATAGAAGTGATTGCCGTGGATCGCTACGCCCATGCGCCCGGGCAGCAGGTCGCGCATCGCGCCCACGTCATCGACATGACCGACCGCGCCGCGCTGCGCGCGGTGGTTGAACTGGAACGGCCCCACTACATCGTACCCGAAATCGAAGCCATTGCGACCGATGAGCTGGCCGCCATCGAGCAGTCCGGCTTGTGCCAGGTCATACCGACCGCGCGCGCAGTGCAATTAACCATGAACCGCGAGGGCATCCGCCGTCTGGCAGCCGAGACGCTGGCCTTGCCCACGTCGCCGTACCGCTTTGCCGATAGCCTGGAGAGCCTGCAATCAGCGGTCGCGGAAATCGGTTTTCCCTGTCTGGTCAAGCCGGTCATGTCGTCTTCCGGCAAGGGACAATCGCGCCTGACCAGCACCGAGGAAATCACTGCCGCCTGGGAATACGCCGCCAGCGCCAGCCGGGTCAATCAGGGTTGCGTCATCGTCGAAGGCGAAATCCGCTTCGATTACGAAATTACGTTGCTTACCGTGCGCGCGCAAGGACAAAAGGGACAAGTCGAGACGCATTTCTGCGAGCCCATCGGCCATATCCAGGTTCACGGAGATTATGTCGAATCCTGGCAACCGCAGGCAATGACTGCGCCCGCGCTGGCGCGGGCGCAGGAAATAGCGCGTACCGTTACCGATAATCTCGGAGGACGCGGTATATTCGGCGTCGAGCTTTTCGTTCGCGGAGACGAAGTCTGGTTTTCGGAAGTCTCGCCGCGGCCGCATGATACCGGCATGGTCACGCTATGCAGCCAATACCAGAGCGAATTCGAACTGCATGCCCGCGCCATTCTGGGTTTGCCGGTAGACACGCGCCTGCGCGAACCGGGCGCATCGGCGGTTATTTACGGACGAGTGGCTACCGAAAACCTGCTATTCGAAGGTGTAGCGCAAGCGCTCCAGGTGCCCCGCAGCAGCGTGCGACTGTTCGGCAAACCGGCTTCGTCCGAACGACGACGAATGGGTGTTGCGCTGGCCTGCGCGGAAACGGCCGGACTGGCTCGGGAGCGCGCAGCACAGGTTGCAGCCCGAATTATTCCGGTTGCAGCCGAAGGCGACTCCTAACCCTTCAGCCTGCAAGGGTTTTTACCAGTTACCCCCATATTCTGTGGATAACTTTGTGGATTAAATGTTTAACAAACACCTAAGTCTGTCCCAGGTCTGAAATTTTACCGGTAGCCTATGTTTTTATCACTTAATTTATGCAAATAAAAACAATTAGTTATATAATTACCCGCCTTGTCAAGCCGTCGACTTTAAATTATCAGTATATTTTGAAACTGTGGAAAATAACTTGACAAAAAGCTTGCCGAACGCGAACTCCGAGACCATGGCCCCGGTGCTGAGCGTCAGCGCTTTTAACCGTCTCGTCCAGCAAACGCTGCAAGGCGGCATCGCGTTAACCTGGATCGCAGGCGAGATATCCAACCTGACGCGCGCAGCTTCAGGCCACTGGTATTTTTCGCTCAAAGACGCGGCAGCGCAAGTCCGTTGCGTGATGTTTCGCGGTCGCAATCAATTTATCGACTGGCAACCGGAAAACGGCATGCAGGTCGAAGTCCGCGCCACTGCCGGGCTGTACGAACCGCGCGGCGAATTCCAGTTGCAGGTCGACACCTTGCGCCGCGCCGGTCTTGGCGTATTGTTCGAAGCGTTCGAGCAGCTCAAGCGCAAGCTGCAACACGAAGGCTTATTCGACGCCTCCCGCAAGCGCGCCATTCCAGCCATGCCGCGCCGCCTCGGCATCGTCACCTCCCCGCAAGCCGCCGCTCTGCAAGATGTATTGAGCACCTTGCGGCGACAAATGCCCAGTCTGCCGATAGTGCTGTATCCATGCTCCGTGCAGGGCGCCGCAGCTGCCGCGCAGATAGTTGCAGCGCTCGACGAAGCGTATCGGCGGGCCGAATGCGATGTGCTGATCGTCTGTCGCGGCGGCGGAAGTATAGAAGATCTATGGCCGTTTAACGAAGAAATCGTCGTCCGCGCCATCGCTGCCAGTCCGATTCCGGTAATCAGCGGCGTCGGTCATGAAACCGATTTCACCATCGCTGACTTCGCCGCCGACCTGCGTGCACCGACTCCGACCGCCGCCGCGGTACTTGCCAGCGCGCATCACCGGCAGATCGAACAGACGCTGGATAGCCTGCAATTACGGTTTTCGCGCCATATTTCACTATCGCTGTCCGGACTCCATCAGCATATCCAGCGATTAGGCGAGCGGCTGGTGCATCCCGGCCGCAGGCTGAGCGCGCAGATGACCTTACTGAATCAGCTCGCCAGCCGCTTGCGCAATAATTATCGCCATCTCGAACAGCGCCGACTCTGGCGGCAAACGCAGATGCTGCAACGATTGCAGCGCCAACTGCCGCGCCCGGCCAGTTATCTCAATACGGCACAACTCCTGCAAAACCGGTTGCAACGGGCGATGCATACGCGACTGGAACAATCCCGGATGGCGATCAGGCATGACGAGGAGCAATTGCGGCATTTGAACCCGATGTCGGTACTGGAACGCGGTTACAGCGTAGTTCGCAACGAGGCCGGCGTAGTCATCCGCGATGCGGACCAGACGATTACGGGAGAAAAACTGCACCTGCAATTCGCCTCAGGCAGCGCCGATGCCCAGATCAGAAAACGATATCCCGCTCAACGTTTAAAAAAATAAATTGACGAGACTTTTGCACGAGGTAGGAAGAGCGGCCAGGATGGCGCGAAAAGGGCAAAAAAGAAACGCACATGAGACTTTTTTAGCTATTTTTTAACGAAATAGGAACAAGCGCAGTAATCGTGCAAAGCGCTCATATTTTCTGTATAATTCAGCTCCCAATAGAACGAATGGTTTCATTCAGCCGAAACCATTCGCGATTTTTAAATCTCATCAGGAGAATAATGATGGCTGTCACGACCGAACAAAAAGCGCAACTCGTTACCGAATATCAACACGCAGCCGGCGACACCGGCTCATCGGAAGTACAGATCGCCCTGCTCACCGCACGCATTAACGGCCTCTCGGAGCATTTCAAGATCAATGCCAAAGACCACCATTCCCGTCGCGGGTTACTGAGAATGGTGAGCCGCCGCCGCAAATTACTGGATTATCTGAAGCGCACCAACAACGACAGTTACCGCAATTTGCTCGCCAAACTCGGCTTGCGTAAGTAATTCGCTAAACACTTTAATAGGCGATCGCATCGTCTCACGACAAACCGCCCCGCATCCTTTCAGTGCGGGGCGCGTTTGTTTGAATTTCAGGATAGCAATTTTAAAGGATAGTAATGAAAATCTCTAAAACATTTCAATACGGCCGACATAGCGTCACTTTGGAAACCGGGGAAATCGCTCGTCAGGCGAGCGGCGCAGTATTGGTCAATATGGACGACACCGTTGTGCTGGTCACCGTCGTCGGCAAAAAGGAAGTCAAATCCGGTCAGGATTTTTTCCCGCTGACCGTCGATTATCAGGAAAAAACTTATGCCGCCGGCAAAATCCCGGGCGGGTTTTTCAAACGCGAAGGCAAACCTTCGGAAAAAGAGACGCTCACGTCCCGTCTGATCGACCGGCCGCTACGGCCCCTGTTTCCCGAAGCGTTTTACAACGAAGTCCAGATCATCGCGACCGTCATGTCGAGCAACCCGGAAGTCGACTCCGACATTCCTGCGCTGATCGGAGCATCGGCTGCGCTGGCGGTATCCGGCCTGCCATTTGCCGGCCCGATCGGCGCCGCGCGCATTGGCCTGATCGACAACGAATACGTGCTCAACCCTACGGCTGCCGAATTGCTGATTTCCAGTCTGGATCTGGTAGTAGCCGGTACGGCTCAAGCCGTGCTCATGGTCGAATCCGAAGCCAAAGAACTGCCGGAAGATATCATGCTGGGCGCGGTCGTATACGGACACCAGCAAATGCAGGTCGCGATCAATGCCATCAACGAACTGGCTGACGAAGTCAATCCCGAATCATGGGACTGGACCGCGCCTCCGGCTAACGACGCGCTGATCGCAAAAGTGACCGGACTGGCTGAAAACGATTTGCAGCAAGCCTACAGCCTGCGCCAGAAACAAGCGCGCTCGCAACAGATCGACGGCATACGCCGTCGCGTGATGGAGCAGTTGGTCACCCCTGAAATGGGCACGCTCGCAGTCAATGAAATCAATGACATATTTCACGATCTCGAAGCCAAAATCGTCCGCAGCCAGATTTTAAACGGCCAACCGCGCATCGACGGTCGCGATACCCGCACCGTGCGCCCGATCAGCATCCGCACCGGCGTCCTGTCCCGCACCCATGGTTCCGCCCTCTTCACTCGCGGCGAAACCCAGGCGCTGGTGATCGCAACGCTGGGTACCGGGCGCGACGAACAGAAAATCGACGCATTGCAGGGCGAATACAGCGATCGTTTCATGCTGCATTACAACATGCCTCCTTACGCCACCGGCGAA
>JAJYPZ010000093.1 GCA_021794855.1 Pseudomonadota bacterium
ATAAGGTAAATCGGTACGCTTGTTATCGGCCGGATGAAATTTGTCTGCATCCACCCCATTGTATATCTGTGTGATTTTCTCTGGCGCTACGCGGATTTTTTCCTGTACGTACGATTCCAGATCGCGCGACAAGGCAATGGTGTGGCTGACAAAAGGCATCAGCGCGCGGCGCAGCAGAATGTTTTTTTTGTTTTCGCCGTTCAGATCGCCTATGTCGCGGCCGTGTTCGCCGTGGATACGCACTTTTACGCCGGCCAGACAAGCGGGGACGGACGCTTCCAGAGTGGCTAGATTGCGGGTGTGTACTATTTGAGGCCGTATGGAACGAAAAATGCGTAAAAGTCGCCAGTACAGGCCCCAGTCCTGCCCTTCGCGTTTCTCCAGGTCGAACAGCATCACGTCGTTTCTGCGCAATCGCCGGCTAAATTCGGTATGGCCTTTGAGGCAGAGGATGGCGTGACGATAACGGTTTTCCGGCATGTGGTTGATCAGGTTAACCAGTCCGTTTTCCAGTCCGCCTGTGTCCAGGCGATAAATGACATGGGCGATTAAGGGGAGCCGGGCAGACGAGGGCGGAATAGTCATCGCTGGCGGTTACTGGTGAGCATGGTTGAGCATGTGATCGATCCCGGGCAGCATTTTTTGCAGAAAATCCCGCAGATTGCGCTCGGCGTCGGCCCGATCGACGTAAGGAGTGGCGATTACGACCACGGCAGCATCGTCCTGGTGATTCCATAACTTGCTTTTGGCTTCCAGCAGTTTGGCGATGTAGGGATTATTGATCCGGCGTCCGTCGATCCAATACCATTCCCATACCAGTAATTTCCGGTTGCCGGAAATCAGTTTTTCTTCGGTAACCGGTATGATTCCGCCCTGAATGGGGATATCTCGTTTCGTACTCAGGGTTTGCTGCCAGACCGGATCGTTGCTGGTCACCAGTTTATTGTTGATGGTGATGAGTTCCGTACCGGGATGTTGTTGACGGTAATAGGCCGTATACAGGAATATCCGTTTGCCCCGCGAGGAATAGTTCTGCGTAAATTGCGCCACACTGCCCAGATAATGCGGATGCAGGTCATGGAGGCTTAAAACGCTTGGTTGCCAACCGCCGGTAGAAGGCGGTGGCGCAAGCGCAATCCGGGCAGGCTGATTCAGCCGTTGCCCGACAAATTGAGCATAACCCGCCGGCGCGGTTGTCAGTGTCAGGATTGCAGCGGCTGCCAGTACAAGTTTGCCGGCAGAAAAAGTTCCGGTTGGCAAACGTGGCGCGGGAATCCGGTTTGCAGCAGCGGTTTGCGGCGCAGGACGTTCCTGAAACCACGACCCTACCCAAAAGAGCAACAGCATTACAATACCGAAAAATATCCAGCCATAGATCAGATGGTCTATGCCTACAGCCAGAGTCATGTTGCTCAGATGCCCGATCATGACTATCAGATAGGCTCGTGCGCCATTGGCGAAAATGGGCACCAGCAAGGCGGCGAGTACGAACAGGAATTTTTTGGTCAGGCTGCGGTAAGCCAGATGGGCGTACAGAACGCCCAGAGTCACGGAGGCTACGAAATAACGCAATCCGCTGCAAGCTTCGATTACCGACCAGTTGCCGCTGGGAATGCTGATGAAATTGCCGTCGCGGTAAACCGGGATGCCGGTGAATGCCAAGGCATCCACAGTGAAATTAGCTGTAAACTGAATCATGGCCGGAATCAGGGCTTCGCCGAACGGAACGGCGAAAAACAAAAACAGCAGCGGAAAACGAAGTGTCCGGAATACGGCGTTGCCCAGTATTATCCAGGCAGCGAGCACTATCATGGCGACTACGCTGTATTGCTGAACGACCATCGAACCGGATTGATAACCCAGTTCCCATCCGATACCCGCCAGAAACAGCAACATGAGCGGAGGCCAGGCGATGCAGGGTACTACCGGCTTCAGGCTGTCGCGTTCCCGCCAGATCAGCCAGCCCGAAATCACCGGAATGAAAAAACCATGCATGTAGGTCTGATTGCCCAGCCAGGTTTCGACAGTAAAGCGGACTACCGAATGATAAGCAAGCAGGATAATCAGCGCCAGAAATAGTGCGGCAAGGGCATGGAAAGTCCAGGCGGTATCAAAACGGGGCGCAGCGCGCAGCTCCGGCATAGAAGAAACTCTGCTCTCGTTCATGCCGGGATATCCGTTAAACAGGCATCGATCTGCGCCAGATTGCGTTGCCAGTCGTATTGTTTCAGGATTGCGTCTCTGCCCGCAAGATTCGGCGGCAAGGAGCGATGGAGCAGTTCGGTCACCCGCGCCGCAAATTCCGCGGCCTGTTCGCCTACGGTACAACACGCCTGGATGGCTGAGGTGACTCCAGCTAGGGCTTGCGGCGTTGCGACGACGGATTTTGCCATGGCTACCGCTTCGAGTACCTTGTTCTGCACTCCTCGGGCTATGCGCAACGGTACGACAGCAAGGCTTGCATGCGCCAGATAAGGGCGTACATCGTCTACTTTTCCCGTCAGCGCAATACCGGGCAATTGAGCGAGCTGTTGCACGGCCTGCGCGGGATTTGAACCCACGATATAAAAACGCGCGCGCGGATGCTGCCGCAGTATCAAAGGAAATATGTCGCGGGCAAACCAGGATACGGCATCGATGTTAGGCCAGTAGTCCATGGCGCCGGTAAATACCACGACTTGTTCCCCGGATGAATACGGGTTGGAATAAAGATGGTCTGGCGAAAAATATTCCGCATCGACACCGTTGTTAAAATAATGGACTTTACCGGCCGATTCGGGCGCAAGCTGGCGGAATAGCTCCGCTTCATGAGGCGAAACAAAAAACGAAGCAGTAAAGCATCGGGCGATTGCGCGCTCGTAATCAAGCAGTCGCCTGCCTTCGCGCCGATAGACCGAATTGTAGGGCCACTTTTTGGTCAGGGCGTATTGCTGCCATTTGTCGGAATCGATATCGACGAAATCCATGACCCGTTTCGCTTCGTTGTAAGGTTCGATGTACTGCGCCATCGCCGAGGAAAACACCACCATATTGCGGATATCGTATTTAGCGACGGTTGTATTTACCCAGCTCTGCAGCGCAGGATCGCGATAATAGGGCAGGGATAACGCTTCGCCGGTCAAAAAGCCGCTCAGGCTGCGTAGTTTTCCTGACCGGGAGGACAAAGGCCGCAGGCAGTATTCGCCGCTTAAGGCCCGGATTTCGGATTCATATCGCCAGTCGGCGGGATCGTCGATAAAACTGCCTACATGCACCGTGTAATTTTTCCGCAAGTATTGCAATAAATGGTACGAACGGATCTTGTCACCCTTGTTGGGAGGGTACGGAATGCGATGAGTAAGGTAGAGCAGGTGTGGTGGCACGGCTACCCCAGATTTTTGACTATGTGCGGACCCAGAAAATTGGCTACAGGCATGGGTAAATTGCGCCACATTTTAATAAATAGCTGATATTTCGGGTTGAGCGGATTCTGGTCGGGAATTTGCCGGGCGCGATGCAACTGGTATTCGTAGCTCAGCGAAGCGGGTTCGAACCCCCAGTTTTTCTTGAAATCGAACGAACCGGTACCGAGTTTGCTGCGGCCGAAATCGAACATCCGCAAGCCGCGTTCGCAGGCGCGGCGCATCAATTCCCAGTATTTGAAATCGTTGGCGGCCAGGCTGCGCGCTTTTACTGTGTCGCCAGCATAATAAGGCAAAACCTCATCGCGAAAATAAAAGCTCAGGACGCTGCTGACTACTTCGCCTTCGTGCACGACGGAGAGAATTTCGCAATCTTCGCCGAACGTTTTTTTAAGGAGCGCAAAATAGCGTTTTGGAAAAGCCGGAGTGCCGTGGCGCAACATATTGTCTGCGAAAACCGAAAAAAAACGATCCACCGTCGAATCGATTTCGCTGGACAGACCGCGTTTGATGCCGCTGCGCACCATTGCCCGCTGTTTCCTTGGGATGTTTTTCATGTTTTGTTCCACATCGGGATCTATGGCTTTGCGGAACGTGACATACAGTTCTTTCGCCGGCCAGTCGGTGTGATGCGGAGTGATATTGCGGTATTCCAGATAATCGACCTTCAGTTCGGCAGCCAGTTGTTGCGCCGCGGTATCGAGCCGCTGCCTGGCGGCTTCGGTCTCGGCGGCAATTCCGCCGTATACGCAGAACGGCAAGGAAGACAGCGAATGGCCGAAATAGAAATGCCTGATTTCGACCAGGGGCAAGATTCCGCGGATAACATCGTCCTGCTCGGCCAGAAGATAATGGGTACGGTGTCCGAAAGCTTGTTCTATTATGCTTTTCCATTCCGATCGGTGAAAAAACGTAGCGGTCGGACAATTCGATACAAATTCATTCCAGGCGTGTGCATCTTCGGGACGCATGGCGCGCAATACCAGTTCAGTCATGCATGTTTTCCAAAAATAAATGATCCATTCTGTCCCATGCAAAATCGCTGAGTAGCGACTGTATTTTATTTTCCATACGCGAAAGGTTTACGTAATGGCGGAAACGGGTTTTTAACCCGACGCCAGCTTGACGGGGTTGTCGCGGGTCGATTTCCCATGGGTGAAAATAAAAAATGCAGGATTCGTTGTCCTGCTTATTGATGCGTTGTATCAGCCAGTGAGACATCGCGTACGGGATCAGCCGGAAATAACCGCCTCCTGCCGCCGGGAGGTTGCGTCCGAGCAGGGTGGCGGTAGTGACCGGAATTTCCAGAATGCCTTGTTCGCCTCGCGGATGGAATCTGAACCGCGGGGCGTCCGGCATGCCGTAATGGTCGTGCCGGATGGGATAAATGCTCGAACTGTACTGGTAACCGGCTTCCAGCAAGGTGTCGAAGGCCCACAGATTATTGGCGCCGATCGAAAAGCTGGGCGCCCGGTAACCTCTGACGCGCTGCCCGCTGATGTCTTCCAGCAAGGCCTTGCTGCTGTAAACGTCTTCGTAGAATTCCGGCCGGGATTGATCGCTGGCACGATGATGATGATAACCGTGACTGGCCAGTTCATGACCGTTTTCGGTAATGCGGCGGATGAGCTCGGGATAGCGTTGAGCGATCCATCCCAAAGTAAAAAAGGTAGCTTGGACGCCGTGGTTTTGCAGCAAAGCCAGTATGGTATCCATGTTGCGTTCGATGCGGCAGGGCAAGCTATCCCAATCTTTACGAGCGATATGGCCGGAGAAGGCGGATACCTGGAAATAATCTTCCACATCGATAGTCATGGCATTGACGGGCATGGCTATTCCTCTTTGCTGGCTTGGTCGGTCAACCAGTTCTGTATGTGCGTCAAAATCCGCCGTGCTGCGTTGCCGTCCCAGTATTCGGGAACATGGCCGGTTTTTCCTCCCGAATCGAACACGTCCCGAACGGCGTCCAGTATTTTTTGACGGTCTTGCCCTACCAGAGTGTTCGTGCCTTCATCGATGGTAATCTGCCGTTCGGTGTTATGCCGCAAGGTGAAACAGGGTACGCCCAGAGCGGTGGTTTCTTCTTGTATGCCGCCCGAATCGGTCAGAAAGAATCGGGCGTTTTGCATCAATCCGAGAATCTGCAAGTAGCCCATAGGCGGAAGAACTAGAATATTGCCCTGTTGCAGAAGTGGCTCAAGCTGGAACTGCGTTATTTTGCTGAGGGTGCGCGGATGCAGAGGGAAAGCGACCGGAATTTGCCGGCTGACTTCGATGACAGTTTCCAGCAGCGCGGCGAGGGTAGCGGCGTCATCGACGTTGGACGGGCGATGCAAGGTCAATACCGCATAGCTTCCTTTCAGTCCCGTGAATTGCGGTGCGGCATGAGCCACCCTGAAAG
>JAJYPZ010000094.1 GCA_021794855.1 Pseudomonadota bacterium
GATTTCAAATACATCGCGCATGACTGCGGCAATGAACGGAATGACCATAATGGCAAGTATCAAACCCGCGGTCAGTATTCCTATGCCCATGGGCGCGCCCTGAAACAAAAACCCCAGACCGGGCAGTGTGCCGAGATGATCGATCAGCCAAGGTTCGACATTGTCGCCAAAAAACGGTGCGAATACAAATAAACCCCACATGCCGTAAATTATGCTGGGTATTCCGGCCAGCAATTCAATGGCAATGCCGAGCGGCCGTTTTAGCCAGGCTGGCGAAAGTTCGGTCAGAAACAGGGCGATGCCGAAGCTGATCGGGACGCCGACCAGCAGAGCGATAACGGATGTTACCAGCGTACCGACTACTGGAACGAGTGCTCCGAATTTCTGCGTAACCGGGTTCCATGCCGTACTGGTAATAAAAGAAAAGCCGAATTCCTTGATGCTGGGAAGGCTGCCCAGGATCAGGGAAATGATGATGCTTAACAATAATGCGAAAACAATGAATGCAAATAGTCTCGTCGCATTGACAAATAATGTGTCTTGCAATGCGAACCGTTTGCTGCGTTGTTCCGAAAGGGAAATCTTCATAATTTTATATGCAGCATAAGTATAGAAGGGAGGTCCCTTCTATACTAGTTGGTAATTTCAAAATTACAGACTAAGCGACACAGCAATTACCAGATGGCTTTTCCGCTAGTATCTTTAATCGTGCTTGCCCACGTAGCTTCGATTAACTTGATTACGTTTTTTGGTAATGTCACATAATCCAGGCTTTCGGCAATTTTGTCGCCGTTATGATAAGCCCAATCGAAAAATTTCAGTACTGCCTTTGCACGCTCAGGATTGGATTCCGTTTTATGCATCAGGATGAACGTTGCTCCGGTAATAGGCCAGCTTTCTTTCCCGGCTTCATTCGTCAGTATTTCGTAAAAATTGCTTACGTGCGTCCAGTCTGCGCCTGCTGCTGCAGCCTGAATGTTTTTGGCGAAGGGCGTGACAAACTGTCCTTCCTTATTTTGCATTAAAGTATAAGCCATTTTATTCTGCTTGGCATAGGCATATTCAACATAGCCGATAGAACCTTTGATACGCTGCACGAAAGAGGCTACCCCTTCGTTACCCTTGCCGCCGACTCCTGCTGGCCACGCGACCGAAGTATCGGCGCCGACTTTCGATTTCCATTCGGGGCTGATTTTGGAGAGATAGTTGGTGAAGATGAAGGTCGTACCGGAACCGTCCGAGCGATGTACCACGGTAATGCGGGACGAAGGCAGATGCAGTCCTTTATTCAGGGCGGCGATTTCAGGATTGTTCCAGGTTTGTACTTTCCCCAGATAGATATCGGCCAGTGTCTTGCCATCAAGATGCAGTTTGCCCGGACCAATACCGGGGACATTGACGACCGGAACGTCGCAACCGATTACGGTCGGGAATTGCATCAGGCCGTTTTTTTCAAGCACGTCGGGAGCCAGCGGCATATCGGTCGCACCGAAATCAACCGTACTCGCCTTGATTTGTGCGATACCTCCGCCGGAGCCTATGGACTGGTAGTTGAGATTGAGTCCGGATTGGGCTTTGTATGCTTCGGCCCATTTCGCATAAATAGGATATGCGAAGGTCGACCCCGCGCCTGTGATTTCAGCGGCAGTGCTATTGGCAGCCATTGCACATCCGGTACTTAACAATAAAACGGCAGCAAGATTGCGGGTGATTTTTTTGGTATGCATAGTCTTTGAATCTCCGTGTGATGGTGGGAAATATGTCAGCAAGCGGGGGTGTCCAGGATAGCTATTAATATTTTTATGTTGCAGGCAGCCGTTTTAGCCCTGAACGCTGCACCCTATCTTAACGGAATAATATTACATAAATATGACAAATTTATGATAAGCCCACAAGATGATGATCGATGCATTTCAAGCTCAGGATTGACCTGAGAGGGGAGATGTGTGTACTATCTAGGGATTTGAATGCTGGGGCAAAAGAATGCGGCAAAAAATAGTCGCCGGAAACTGGAAAATGCACGGTACTCGAGCGCAAAATCAAAGCTTGCTCGAACAGCTGCGACGGGATTTGGCCGGCCAGCAGGGTGCGGTTTTTGCAGTTTGTGTGCCCGCGCCGTACCTGGCTCAAACGCAAGAAATATTGGCGGGATCTAATATTGCCTGGGGCGCGCAGACGATGTGCAAACACCAGGAAGGGGCTTACACCGGGGAGATCTCGGCAGCAATGCTACTCGATTTCGGCTGTCGTTATGTCATAGTCGGTCATTCAGAACGGCGTGCGCTGTTCGGAGAAACCGATGCAAGAGTGGCTGGAATCTTTGCCCGGGCCTTGTCGTCCGGACTGACACCTATATTGTGCGTCGGTGAAACGCTGGCTGAACGCGAAGCAGGGCAGGCGGAGAATGTAATTGCACGGCAACTGGATGCAGTACTTGCTGTCTCTGGTATCGCCGGTTTTGCCCATGCCGTTGTCGCTTACGAACCGGTGTGGGCGATCGGCACCGGTAAAACGGCGAGCCCTGAACAGGCGCAAGCTGTGCATGCGTTTATACGTAATAAAATGGCTGCGCTGGATGCGGTTGTCGCCGAAAATCTGGTAATACAATACGGTGGCAGCGTTAAACCCGGCAATGCGGAAGAATTGTTTGCCCAAGCAGATATCGATGGCGGACTGGTCGGTGGCGCCTCATTGATGGCGGAAGAATTCGTCGCTATATGCAAAGCCGCTCTCTCTTGAACAGGCTGCTTTAAAGGATTAAAATTTGGAAACGTTCATTTTGGTGTTGCATCTGTTATTTGCGGTATCCGTTATCGTTCTCGTGCTGTTGCAGCAGGGCAAGGGTGCGGATATGGGCGCATCATTCGGCAGCGGTGCGTCGGGCAGTCTGTTCGGATCGTCGGGCTCGGCAAATTTTTTGAGTCGAACTACCGCGATCCTGGCCGGGCTGTTTTTTGTGACCAGTCTGATATTGACGTATTTTACCGGGCATCAGAATAAATCCCTTGGTGTAATGCAGGGACGGCAGCAAATATCTATAACAAAACCTGTAAAACCTGCGGGTACCGCTATACCGGTAGCGCCTAAGGGTTATGCAGTTCCAGGCGACTCCGGGTCAAAAGCCGGGGAGATTCCTAAATAAAGGGGTAGTTGCCATGGGACGGATTATCAATTCGTCCCGTCTATAGGCCGACGTGGTGAAATTGGTAGACACGCTATCTTGAGGGGGTAGTGGCGTAATGCTGTGCGAGTTCGAGTCTCGCCGTCGGCACCAAATACAGAAAATTATCGTTCCCGCCGGAAGGTGAGGATGCAATGCTTATTCAGACCTTTGTTTAATTAATTGACGGAGGTACGGGTTTGATTTGTTTGATTTCTTTATTTAATCATTGAGCTTGACGCAGTGCTTTTAAGGCAATTACACTGAACGGCTGATGTCCATGAAGAATGGGTTTGGAGGGTGTATTCATGCTTGATAATTATTTTCCCGTATTGCTGTTTGTGCTGGTCGGGTTGCTGGTTGGTGCAGGCCCGATGCTTATGGGCTGGCTTCTGGCGCCCAACCACCCCGACAGTGAAAAATTATCGCCGTACGAATGCGGATTCGAAGCGTTTGAGGACGCTCGCATGAAATTCGACGTCAGGTATTATCTGGTAGCGATACTGTTCATTTTGTTTGATCTTGAAATTGCATTTTTGTTCCCGTGGGCTATCGTTTTGGGAAAAATCGGATTGTTCGGATATTTGGCAATGGTCTTGTTTCTCGCTATTTTGGTTGTGGGATTCATTTACGAGTGGATGAAAGGAGCGCTGGAATGGGAATAGAAGGCGTTTTGGAGCAGGGTTTCGTCACGACTACGGCAGACAAGCTGATCAACTGGACGCGCACCGGATCGTTGTGGCCGATGACGTTCGGTCTGGCGTGCTGCGCTGTAGAGATGATGCAGGCTGGCGCCGCACGCTATGATCTGGATCGTTTCGGAGTCGTGTTTCGTCCTAGCCCCCGGCAGTCCGACGTGATGATCGTAGCCGGCACATTGTGCAATAAAATGGCGCCGGCACTGCGCAAGGTCTACGACCAGATGGCAGAACCTCGCTGGGTAATTTCCATGGGTTCGTGCGCCAACGGCGGCGGATATTATCATTATTCCTACTCGGTAGTGCGCGGCTGCGACCGCATTGTGCCGGTCGATATTTATGTGCCCGGGTGTCCTCCTACCGCTGAAGCCTTGCTGTACGGAATTATCCAGTTGCAAAACAAGATCAAGCGGACCAATACCATTGCGCGTTAATGATTATGAGCGGATTGTCATGAATGAATCGTTGGAAGGATTATCGGTTTCCCTGTTGACGGCCTTGGGTGCGAAAATGGTTCGCCAGACCAATGCGCTGGATGAATTGACGATAGAAGTAAAAGCGGCGGATTTGATCGACGTAATGCTGATATTGCGCGATCATCCCGGCTTGCGTTTCGATCAGTTGATGGATCTCTGCGGAATGGATTATTCCGATTACAGGCAAGGCGAATGGGAAGGTTTGCGTTTTGCTGCGGTTTATCATCTGCTTTCCATAGCCAAAAATCGACGCGTCCGGGTACGCGTATTTGCTGCGGATGATGATTTCCCGGTACTGTCCAGCGTCACCGCAATTTGGTCGGCGGCTAACTGGTACGAGCGCGAGGCGTTCGATCTGTACGGCATCGTATTCGACGGGCATCCGGACTTGCGCCGGATATTGACTGATTACGGCTTTGTAGGGCACCCTTTCCGCAAGGATTTTCCTTTGTCGGGTAATGTCGAGATGCGTTATGACCCGGAACAGCAGCGCGTCATCTATCAGCCGGTAAGTATAGAGCCGCGGGAAATCACTCCGCGGATTGTGAGAGAAGCGAATTATGGAGAACGCGCGTAATGGCCGAGATTCGTAATTACACCATGAACTTCGGTCCGCAGCATCCGGCTGCCCACGGCGTATTGCGTCTGGTGCTGGAACTGGACGGCGAAGTGATAGAGCGCGCCGATCCGCACATCGGCCTGTTGCACCGGGCTACCGAGAAACTGGCCGAGAACAAAACCTTTATCCAGTCTTTGCCTTATATGGATCGGCTGGACTACGTTTCGATGATGAGCAACGAACATGCTTACGTCATGGCAATAGAAAAGCTGGCCGGCCTGGCTGTACCGTTGCGGGCGCAATACATACGGGTGCTGTTCGATGAAATCACTCGAATCCTGAACCATCTGTTGTGGCTCGGCGCTCATGCGCTGGATATCGGAGCCATGACGGTGTTTTTGTATGCATTCCGCGAGCGCGAAGACTTGATGGATTGCTACGAGGCGGTTTCCGGAGCGCGCATGCATGCCGCCTATTACCGTCCGGGAGGCGTTTATCGCGATTTGCCGGACAATATGCCGCAATATCAGGCGTCCAAGATTCATAACGCAGCGGCGATACGCGATATGAATGCAAATCGTCAGGGTTCGCTGCTGGACTTTATTGCCGATTTTGCGACGCGTTTCGATGGCTATGTCGATGAATACGAAACCTTGCTGACCGACAACCGGATATGGAAACAACGTACGGTGGGGATAGGCGTGGTATCGCCGGAACGTGCGCTGGCTATGGGTTTTAGCGGGCCTATGCTGCGCGGCTCGGGGATAGAATGGGATTTGCGAAAAAAACAGCCTTATGCCTTCTACGACAAATTGGATTTCGATATTCCTGTCGGCGTAAATGGCG
>JAJYPZ010000095.1 GCA_021794855.1 Pseudomonadota bacterium
TGTCATGGTCACAGCGACTCTGCCGGCGTTTGCGCAAGCCGGTCAATTGCTGGATGTAACCGTGTCATCGATGGGTAGCGCCAAGAGTCTGGTAGGGGGCACCTTGCTGATGGCGCCGCTTAAAGGCGCGGACGGGCAGGTTTATGCGATGGCGCAAGGCAATCTGGTCGTAGGCGGAGTCGGTGCCGCAGCGAGCGGCAGCAAGGCGCAGGTCAATCATTTGAGCGTCGGCGTGATTTCAGGCGGCGCCACGGTTGAGCGTACTGTAGCCAATAATTTGGGTCAGGACAACATCATCAGCCTGGAACTCAATGAAACGGATTTCGCTACCGCCAGCCGGGTTGTCGCTGCGATCAACCAGCATTACGGCGCTACCATCGCTGCAGCGATCAATGGTCGCGTCATTCAGGTCCATACGCCGATCGGCAGCAACGACAGAGTGTCGTTTCTGGGTTCGCTGGAAGGACTCGATGTAACGCCTGCGCTGACCGAGGCGAAAGTCATCATGAATGCGCGCACCGGGTCGGTGGTCATGAATCAGTCCGTTACCTTGCTGCCTTGCGCCGTGTCGCACGGCAATCTGACCATTACCATTAACACCGAACCGAGCGTCAGCCAGCCCGCGCCGTTATCGCAAGGCACCACTACCGTGACACAGACCTCGCAAATCGATATTTCGTCGCAACCGGGAGCGGTAGCTCTGCTCAAAGGAGGCGCATCGCTGGCTGAAGTGGTCAAGGCGCTGAATTCGATAGGAGCGACGCCGCAGGATTTGCTGGCGATTCTGCAAGCCATGAAATCCTCTGGTGCGTTGCGCGCTCAGCTGGATATTATCTGATTCGCCATGCTTAATTCTTCCGACATCAGCAACACGCTAGCGGCCGATACCCGGGGGCTGGCAAGCTTGAAACAGGCTGCCAAGACCAATTCGCCGGAAGCGATCAAGGCGGTATCCAAGCAGTTCGAAGCGGTATTCATGAACATGATGCTGAAAAGCATGCGGGATGCGACGCCGCAGGATGGCATGCTGGACAATGACCAGAGCCGTCTGTATACCTCGATGCTCGACCAGCAGATAAGCCAGAGCATGGCGAGCAAGGGAATCGGGCTGGGCGACATGCTTGCGCGGCAACTCTCGCGCAATCTTCCGGCGACCCAAAATTCAGCCGCTACCCAGACCAATCCCGGCACTGGCGCCAAGGCGTCCGGAGACGCCGCTCTGCCTTCAACGACGACGGGTTTTTACGGATCGCATCCCGCTCATGTCCTGGCATTTAAAAACCGTTTGCAGGCGCATGCGGAAGCAGCCAGTCGAGTGACGGGAATTCCCGCCAAATTCATGCTCGGTCAAGCTGCGCTTGAAAGCGGTTGGGGACGCAAGGAAATCGTTGCGGCAAACGGCGAGAACAGCCATAACCTTTTCGGCATGAAAGCGACAGCAGCCTGGCACGGCAAGACGGTTGAGGCTAAAACAACGGAATACGTTAACGGCGTCGCTCAGCATAAAGTAGAAAAATTCAGGGCGTATGCCAATTATGCCGATTCATTTCGCGACTATGCCAATATGCTGCGCAATAATCCGCGCTATCAGCAGGTCATCGCGAATTCGCAAAACGCAACGGAGTTCGCTCACGGTTTACAGCAGGCGGGCTATGCCACCGATCCGCATTATGCCGACAAATTGACCAGGATTATCAACCAGACATCCTCTGCGTAACGATTAACGCAGTGCGGTCCTAAAGTATTCGGTATTTTTGCCGTTAGAACGAGTTAACGTCCCGGAGTAAATTCATCATGGCTGCTAATATATTAAGTATCGGACAAAGCGCACTGGCCGCAGCACAGATCGGCATCAGTACGACGGGTAATAATATAGCCAATGCGTCGACACCGGGCTACAGTCGCGAAACCGTGCTTCAGACCGAAGCGACTCCGCAAACCTTCGGTTTCGGTTCCCTGGGTAATGGGGTCAATGTCACCACCGTACAGCGTTCCTATTCCAATTTCATCGGTACCCAGGTCAATGCCACGCAAGCTTCCAAAAGCAGCATGGACACCTATTACAGCCAGGTGCAGCAGATCGACAACATGCTGGGCGATTCGACCAGCGGATTGTCGCCAGCCATGCAGAGTTTTTTTGCCGGCGTACAAACCGTTTCGGCAGATCCTTCCTCCATATCTTCGCGGCAGGCGTTGCTGTCCAATGCGCAGTCGATGACTTCCGAGTTTCAGAGTATGGGGCAGCAACTGGTTCAAATAAATCAGGGCGTTAATACGCAAATTACGAACAGTGTCGCTACTATCAATACGATTGCGGGCCAGATAGCGCAACTGAACGGGACTATTTTATCCGTGCAAGGCGGTTCGGCCAGCGGCCAACCGCCGAACGATTTGATGGATCAGCGCGACCAGCTGATAACCCAGCTCAATCAACAGATCAAGGCCACCGTCGTACAGCAGGATAACGGTCAATATAATGTCTTCATCGGTAACGGGCAGCCGCTGGTAATGGGGCAGCAAACAACCGCCTTGACTACTGTTTCCTCACCAGTCAACCCGACCGAAACGGATGTCGCCTACACTTCCGGAGGGAAAAACATAGTGCTGAGCGGCAATACCCTTTCCGGTGGCCAGTTAGGCGGAGTGCTCGAATTCCGTTCGCAATCTCTGAATCCCGCGCAAAACTCGCTCGGATTGACGGCGATAGGATTGGGAACGGCCTTTAATAATCAGCAAATTCTGGGTCAGGATCTGAACGGAAATCCCGGTACTAATTTTTTTACCGTGGGTACGCCCACCGTGCAATCGAACACGGCCAATACCGGAACGGGGAATTTGACTGCGCAGATTACTAATGTCAGTGCATTGACCGCCAGCGATTATCAGTTGAGCTATAACGGTACGAATTATACGATGACGCCTGTTTCGGGAGGGGCTGCGACGACGTTCACGACCTTCCCCCAAACCATCGGCGGCGTAACTTATAACATGAGCGGAACTCCTGCCGCCGGCGACAGCTTTCTGGTTCGGCCTACTGCCAATGGCGCTACCGGTTTCGGCGTGGCAATTACCGACCCGACTAAAATTGCCGCTGCAGCTCCGATCGTGACTTCTGCAGCCACCGATAGTCCGGTCATGACATCGGATTCCACCACCAATACTGGTACCGGACAAATCAGCGCAGCCAGTATTGGCAGCAATCCGGTATCGCCGCTTACCGCGCCGGTTACGCTGACGTATTCTTTGGCAAGCAACACGCTGAGCGGTTTTCCTTCCAACCAAGCCGTGAGCGTGACCAGTAACGGAACGACTACGACTTTTGCCGCTGGAGCGCCGGTCACTTATACTTCAGGCGCGACCATCAGTTTTGAAGGTGTCAGTTTTTCAATCAACGGTGTTCCAGCCAATAACGATTCATTTAATTTATCGAACGGCGGTACCGGGCAGATCAGCCCGGGCAGCGTGAGCGCGAGTTATCTGTCTTCGCCGCTGACCGCGCCGCTGACGCTTACTTATGCGGCGGGAACCAACACCCTGAGCGGTTTTCCGTCTACACAAGCAGTCACCGTTACCGATAACGGTACGAGCACGACCTATGCGGCTGGGACGCCGGTTATCTATACGCCGGGCGCAACCGTAAGTTTTGGCGGTATCAGTTTTACGATTAACGGCACACTGGTCAATAACGATACGTTTACGGTAGGACCCAATACCGGTGGAGTAGGGGATAATCGTAATGCTTTGTTGTTGGGCAGTCTGCAAAACGCCAATACGCTGTTTGGCGGTACTGCCAATTTTCAGGGCGCCTATGCGCAGATGGTCAGCAGCGTTGCAGGTAAAACCAATGAACTGAATGTAACCAGCACTGCAGAAGGCGCTACCCTGACCAGCATGCAAAATGCCCAGCAATCGGTCTCGGGTGTAAACCTGGATGAAGAGGCCAGCAATTTACTGCAATATCAGCAGGCTTATCAGGCGGCGGGCAAATTAATGCAGGTGGCAAGTCAGTTATTTTCCGTGATTTTGAATCTGGGCAATTAAAAGGGACCGCATCATGCGTATCAGCACCAGTATGATTTATAGTCAGGGCGGCAGCCAGATCAGCAACCTGCAGAATGCCGTCATTAACAGTCAGCAACATATATCCGCCGATAGCAGCATACTAACGCCGGCGGATAATCCCGCCGCTGCGGCACAAGTTTTAAACGTGGCGCAGATGCAGTCGATGAATAACCAATTCGCAACCAATCGCCAGACGGCGGAAAATTCGTTGAATATGACCGGCAGCGCGTTGTCGAGTGTGACCACCTTGTTACAGAGCGCGCATACGCTTGTGATCAGCGCAGGCGATCCGACCTTGTCGGCGAGCGATCGCAGCGTACTTGCAGTGCAGGCGCGGAATGATTTCAACAGCATGCTCGCTCTGGCGAATGCAACCGATGGCACGGGGAATTATTTGTTCGGCGGCTTCCATACCGCAACGCCCCCTTTCGTCCAGACAAGTACAGTTGCAGGAACAACAACGATAACCGGGGCCCAATATGAAGGCGACCAGGGACAGCGGCAATTACAGGTAGGCAATAACCAGCAAATCGCCGTCAGCGCTTCCGGGTCGGCTATTTTTCAGTCTGGCGGTCAGGATATATTCAAGACGCTGGATAGTCTGGCGACCCTGCTGGCAACGCCTGGCATAAGCAACGCGACACTGACTGCAGGTTTGTCCTCCGCAAGCGATGGAATAACGCAGACCTTAAATAAAGTGCTGACTACGAGTACGACAGTAGGCGCCAGTCTGCAGCAATTGAGCGCGCTCGATACGACCGGAACTAATCTCGATGTACAGTACGCACAGAATTTGAATAGTTTACAGGGACTGGATTATGCCAAGGCGATTTCGCAATTGACGCAGGAAACGACGACATTGCAGGCTGCACAACAGTCGTTTGTGAAAATTTCTAATTTGTCCTTGTTTAATTATATTCCTTGACAGAGCCGTACTGGAAAATCACGAAATACAGCACATTAAAATAAATCGGTTTCGATTTGTTTTCTAATAAAACAATAGTAATAGATGTAACTTAAGGGGTTATTCCATGACAGTGGATATGAGTCAGTTTTATGAAGTGTTTTTTGACGAAGCTACTGAATTGTTAGCGGAAAAAGAAAGACTGTTGTTGAGTGTGGATATCGCTGCCCCCGATTCTGAAGATCTGAATGCCATTTTTCGTACGGCGCATTCGATCAAGGGCGGCGCTGCCACTTTCGGATTTACCGATATTACCGAAGTCACGCATATACTGGAGTCTTTGCTCGACCGAATCCGTACCGGCGAAATGGCGTTGACAGCGGAGCACGTCGATGCGTTTCTCGCAGCCAAGGATGTGCTCGCGATGCTGATCGACGGTCATCGGCACGGCAGCCAGGTCGATCAGGCGGAAGTCGAGCGTATCAGCAAGCTGTTGAACGCCTTGTCGGCTCAAGGTAGCCAACCGGCAACCGGAGTACAGCAAAAAACGGAACCGGTAGCTGACGCACAACCTCAAGCGAGTATTTCCGTGCCGCAGCTTAAACCGGGCATGCAGCATTTCCGGATAGAGCTTCCGGTTACGCCGGAGCGGGATATCCAGGCGCTGGCAACGGAATTGAGTTTGCTCGGTGAAATCACGCAGTCGCGATTGCCCGACGAGCGTGCC
>JAJYPZ010000096.1 GCA_021794855.1 Pseudomonadota bacterium
ACAGAAACGCGAAAGCGAAGCCTGTAAAGCGATGAGCCACCCTCAGCGGCTGCTCGATATCGACGAATAGCACACGAGCGCAAGCAACAAAACCTGCCGCGTATAAAAGGGAATTTGCGATGGATCGCGCGACAACATCCTGATGCAGCACCGCGAACCAGACGCTTTGCGCAAATACCCACACAACCGGCAACAGAGAAATGCGCCAATCCGTCGCTTTCCCCCTGAACGCCTGAATTCCGTTATATTGCAGCATGATCGCTACAGCGATCAGCGTTGAACCGAAAACAACCGCCCAATGAGGCCCCGCCGCAACCGTATCATAAAAAAAGGCCAGACCAAAACCCAAACTGATGCAAAGATTAGCAACCGCCCAATGCCGAATGCCTCTGATATTCCCCGCTTGCAGACCGGCCACCTCAAGCAGGACAGCAAACATGAGGGTCAGCATAGCGAGCATCACCATGATCGTGCGTACGTCCAGACCCATGTATCCCTCAGTATGGTGTAACGATATTTATTTTAAAATCATAACGGGTTACCCGCCGCTCTCAAGCCGGGATTCTGGACGTTATTTACAATTTAATCAAATGGTTTTCGGAAATAAACGGATTGCGCTTTGTCTACGGCTATAGACTCGGCCTGATGCCAGAGAGGGGCAGCATTAGCAAATTTTTCCGGGATTGAGATGGGCACGGAAAAGCGCTAATTGATTATTATAGCGAATTGATGTTGCTCGATCTGTTGACACTATTTGCGAAAAACGAACAGGATAATCTGAATAATGCAGATCGCACATTCCAGCGTAATCCGTATCTATTCTGATTGAGACAACATAGCTCTAAAAAACCACTCTAATCCATTTTCAACAAGCAGAAGGGAAAGCATTTACTCCAGATTCTGCACCTGCTCACGCATTTGCTCTATCAGTACTTTTAGCGCCATTGCTATCTGGGTTGTTTCCACGCTAACCGACTTGGAACCCAGAGTATTTGCTTCGCGATTCAGTTCCTGCATCAAAAAATCCAGCTCTTTGCCTATCGCGCCGTGCTGCTGCAAAATACTGCGCACCGCCTGAATGTGCACTAGCAAACGCGATATTTCCTCGCCCACATCGATTTTCTGGGCGAATAACGCGATTTCCTGCATGATCCGATCGTTATCCGCATCGACAGTCAATTCGTCAAAACGAAGCTTGAGTTTTTGCCGGTACGCTGCAATCAGTTCCGGCAACATCGGCTCAAGCCGGGTTATTTTCGATTGCATGGCATTCAGCCGCTCGACTATGTACTCCGCCAGTTTAGCGCCTTCACGCTGGCGGCTGGCGACAAATGCCGGCAATGCCTGATCGAGCAGCGCAAGACATGGCTCCGTCATATCGCGTTCTTGCTGCGGTTGTATCATTACCCCTGGCCAATGCAGAATATCGGCGACGGCAAGCGGTGCGGCATCCGGAATATCACCCCGGATTTGTTCCGTCCACCGCGCCAGCTGCTTCAGGACAACCGGATTCAATTCGCTGCCGGCGCCTGCCCCATCGCGATCGGACACGGCGATCCTGCATTCGACCTTTCCGCGCTGCATTACCTGCTGCATGCGCTCGCGCAACACAGGCTCCAGAGCACGCAGTTCGTCCGCGATGCGGAAATTGATTTCCAGATAGCGTGAATTGACAGCCCGCAATTCCAGACTTACACTCATCCCCGAAAATTCTCCTGTTGCCGCAGCGTAACCTGTCATACTATTCATCACTTAATACCTTATATTTTATGTTACAGTAATCCGATCATTTAAATTATGAGCTTGTTCTCACGATAAAACGTTTGCATGGCTTCCCAATCAACCTACGCCCTACCGAACGGCTATCAGCTCAACGATTATCGCATAGTGCGCAAGATCGGCGGCGGCGGCTTCAGCCTGGTTTATCTGGCTTACGATGCCAAGGATCAAGCGGTAGCGATCAAGGAATACCTGCCGGCGAATCTGGTCAAACGGGGCGAAAACGACGCCGTCGTACCGATAACGGAAAGTAATGTCCAGTCGTTCCGCTACGGCATGCGCTTTTTTTTCGAAGAAGGCCGCTCGCTTGCACGCATCCTGCATCCGAACGTGGTTCGGGTGGAAAATTTTTTTCGCGCCAACGATACGGTTTACATGGTAATGCGCTACGAGCGCGGCAAAACCTTGCAGGAATATATCCGCTCGCACCGCACCGATATCCGCGAATCCTTTCTGCGCCGCATCTTCGCCGAACTGCTCAACGGCCTGCGCGAAGTCCACGCGCAGAAGCTGCTGCATCTCGACATCAAACCATCCAATATCTATATCCGCATGGACGGTTCGCCGGTTCTGATCGATTTCGGCGCAGCACGTCAAACCATCGCCATCGAGCAACCTAAGCTGATGTCTATGTATACCCCCGGTTTCGCCGCGCCGGAACAGTATACCGATCCAACTTTACTGGGACCGTGGACGGATATTTACAGCATAGGGGCGACGATGTATGCCTGTCTCGCCGGGGGCGCTCCCAGCGCGGCAGATGCGCGGCTGACAAACGACAAAATGATGCCGGCCATCAAACAGTGGCGCGGCAGATATGCCCCGGAAATGCTGGCAATTATAGACTCATGTTTACAGCTTGACCATTTGGCGCGCCCGCAAAGCGTTTTTACATTGCAAAAGGCGATTATGGAAACGACCGATCTGGTTATCAAACCGCCGACCATACTGGAAAGTATCCGCAATACCTTGTACAAAGATATTTTCTAATTTTCCGGGGAACCATCCCATGCGCTTTTCAATTTATCAGGCCAGCCGTCAAGGCGGACGGCGCTACAATCAGGATCGCATTGCTTATTCCTATAGCCGCGATGCATTGCTGATGGTCATCGCCGACGGGATGGGCGGTCACCTGCACGGCGAGATCGCGGCGCAGCTTACCGTCAAAACCCTGGCGGAAGCATTTCAGCGCCATACGCGACCGAAATTGCGCGATCCGGTCAATTTTTTGTACGGCGCCATTCAACGCGCCCACGACACCATCAACGAATATGCGCGCAAGGAAAACCTCCCGGAAGCGCCGCATACTACTTGCGTAGCCTGCGTCGTGCAGGACGATACCGCCTGGTGGGCGCATGTCGGCGATTCACGCTTGTATCTGTTCAGCGATAACGGTCTCGTGGCCCGTACCCGCGATCATTCGACCGTGCAGCAATTATGCGATGACGGCTTGATCACGGAAGAAGATATGAAAAACCATCCGGACCGAAATAAAGTTTATAATTGCCTCGGCGGCTATCTGGTGCCCGAGATCGAAATTTCGCGTCCCATCCCGCTGACTGAACAGGACAATATCCTGATCTGCACGGACGGCCTGTGGAGCCAGCTCACGACAGAGCAGGTAGGGACGACACTGCGCCGGTTTCCGCTGGCGCGCGCCATCGAATTTCTCATGGATCATGCGGAATTGCGCGCCGGCCGCCACGGCGACAATCTGTCGGTGATCGCGATGACCTGGGAGTCGCACAATACTAACGACGGTCAGGCCGTTTCGACAGTCGCCATGCCGATCAATACATTTACCACTAAAATGGATACGTTTACACCCAATTCCGCGGATCTCGCCGAAGATGAAGTCGAACGCGTCATTGCGGAAATTCAGAATACGATCAAAAAATTCTCCGAAAACAACAAATAAGGAAAACCATGCGACCGAGCCAGCGCGCAGCGCAAGAGCTGCGTCATTTCACGATTACGCGACATTACACCCGCCATGCCGAAGGTTCTGTACTGATCTGCTGCGGCGATACCAAAGTGATCTGCACCGCCAGTATAGAAGAAAAAGTGCCGAGCTTCCTCAAAGGGAAAAACCAGGGCTGGCTGACCGCCGAATACGGTATGCTGCCGCGTTCCACGCACACCCGCATGGACCGCGAAGCGACTCGCGGCAAACAGTCGGGACGCACCCAGGAAATCCAGCGGCTGATCGGACGTTCGCTGCGCGCCGCCATCGATCTCGATCTGCTCGGGGAACGGACATTGCATATCGATTGCGATGTGATCCAGGCCGACGGCGGGACGCGCACGGCATCGATCACCGGCGCATTCGTCGCTACCCACGACGCAATCAGCCATTTATTGCGCCAGGGATTACTGACCGACACTCCGATCCGCGATTTCGTCGCTGCCGTATCGGTCGGCATCTATCAGGGTACGCCTGTGCTCGATCTGGATTACGAAGAGGACGCCGCCTGCGATACCGACATGAACGTCGTCATGACCGGCAACGGCGGACTGGTCGAAGTGCAAGGCACGGCGGAAGGCGTAACATACAGCCGGCAGGAGCTGAATACGTTACTTGATCTCGCCGGGCACGGCATCACACAATTAGTCGCCTTGCAGCATTCGGTGTTATCAAGCTAATGAGCGGAGCTATCGTTATCGCCAGCAATAATGCGGGCAAGTTACGCGAAATAAGCTGCCTGCTGTCGCCGCTCGGTTATACGCTGACGCCGCAATCCCGTTTTGCGGTAACGGAAGCCGACGAGCCCTATTCGACCTTTATAGAAAACTGCCTGGGCAAAGCGCGCCATGCCGCGAAATCAACCGGCCTGCCGGCGCTGGCCGACGATTCCGGCCTGTGCGTAAGCGCCCTCGGCGGAGCGCCGGGGGTTCATTCCGCCCGCTATGCCGGACAACCGGGTTCGGATGCGGCCAACAACGCCAAACTGATCGCGGCCTTAACCGGCGTTGCGCAACGCGATGCGTATTATTATTGCGTGATGGTCTATCTGCGCCATCCGGACGATCCGCAACCTTTGATCGCCGAAGGGCTATGGCGAGGGGAAATTATCGACGAAGCCCGCGGTGCCGGCGGTTTCGGCTACGATACGCATTTTTATATTCCGCAACTGAATAAAACCGCCGCCGAACTCGGCACGGCCGAAAAAAACGCTATCAGCCATCGCGGCCGGGCATTGGCCAGTCTTGCCGCTCAACTCAAAAACCTCTGAGCAACCCATCCGTGCCATGCTGACGCAACCCGCTCTTACCGCTTTGCCTCCCTTGTCGTTATATATTCATATTCCGTGGTGCGTTAAAAAATGCCCGTACTGCGATTTCAATTCGCACAACGCACCCGACGAATTGCCCGAACAGCGCTATGTCGACGCACTGGAACGCGACCTGGAAAGCGCCCTTCCCCTGATCTGGGGCCGCAGCATACACAGTATATTCTTCGGCGGGGGTACGCCCAGCCTGTTTTCTGCAGCCGCCATCGACCGGATACTCGCCGTGGTACGCAGTCTGGTCCGGCTGGATTTTTTTGCCGAAGTGACGCTGGAAGCCAACCCGGGCACGGTAGAGGCGGTCAAATTCGCAGAATTCAAATCCGCCGGCATCAACCGGCTATCGCTGGGCATCCAGAGCTTCGATGCGCAGCATTTGCAGGCGCTGGGCCGGATTCATGACTCGCAGGAAGCGCACGCCGCCATAGCCATCGCCGCAGACTGTTTCGATAATTACAACCTCGATTTAATGTACGCGTTGCCCAGGCAGTCGCTCGCTCAGGCGCAACGGGATTTGACAACGGCTATCGGCTATCGGCCGCCGCACCTGTCGTGCTACCACCTGACGCTGGAACCCAATACGCCTTTTTATTCCCGGCCGCCCG
>JAJYPZ010000097.1 GCA_021794855.1 Pseudomonadota bacterium
TCGAGTATTCGTCGATCGCCTGATGACCATCAAACCGCTCAATTCTGTCGAAATCGAACGGCTGGAAGCCGATTTGCACGCCGACGATCCGCAACGCGTCGTTGCGCATGCTTCGCGCCTGCTGTCTCAACTTACCCAGTTTGCCGGTGTCGTCATGATACCACGGCGGCGCAGCGCAGCATTCCAGCAACTGGAATTCATGCGACTGGCGGAAAAACGCATTCTGCTGATTATCGTCACCACCGATGGCGAAGTTCAAAACCGCATCCTGACTACCGAGCGCAACTATAGTACCGCCGAACTCAGCCAAGCCGCCCAGTTATTGAACCAGCACTACGCCGGCACCACGTTCAATACGGTGCGCCAGCGGATGCGGGCCGAACTGCAATCCCTGCATCACGATATCGATGAATTGATGCAACTTGCGCTGACTACGAGCGCCGACGCTTTCGGATCGCGCAATGAAGGTCTGGTTCTGTCCGGCGAACGCAATCTGCTCAAAATCGACGCGTTTTCCAATATGTCGCGATTGCGCAGCTTGTTCGACCTGTTCGAGCAAAAAACCTCGTTGATGCAACTGCTCGACTTGAGCCAGCAAGCCGAAGGCGTCCAAATATTCATCGGCAGCGAATCCGAGGTCGTTCCGCTCGACGAATGCAGCGTGGTCACGGCGCCTTATCAGGTCAACGGCGAAATCGTCGGGACGCTGGCTGTGGTCGGCCCCACACGCATGGCTTACGAACGTGTAGTGCCTATCGTCGACATTACTGCTCAGTTGCTTTCCAACGCATTATCTTATACCTGAACCCTTATGTCCCGATATCGCGCCGAACCTTCCCATACTCACGGTCAGCCGGCCAAAACCGGTATATTGCTGGTCAATCTCGGTACGCCCAACGCTCCGACCCGGTTCGAAGTCAAGCGTTATCTCCGGCAATTCCTGTCCGATCCGCGCGTCATTGAAATTCCCCGTGCGCTATGGTGGATAATTTTAAATTTCTTTATCCTGCCGACGCGGCCGGACGAATCCGCCAAAAAATATGCCGCAATCTGGGATAACCGCGAAGGATCCCCGTTGCTCTTCCATACCGAAAAACAGGCCAAACTATTGCAGGGATGGCTTGGCGAACGTATCCGCTCTCCGTACGCGGTCGATTTTGCCATGCGCTATGGCCGTCCTTCCGTGGACAGCGCCTTAAAGCGCCTGAGCGATCAGGCTTGCGACCGTATTCTCTGTATTCCGCTTTATCCGCAATATGCCGCCAGCAGTACGGCCTCGGCGTTCGATGCCATATTCCGCAACTTGCTGACCCGGCGCAATCAACCGGCTCTACGTACCGTAAAACATTATCATGACGATGCCGGTTATATCGCAGCCCTAGCGAATAACGTACAAAGTTACTGGCAGCAGAACGGCCGTCCAGACCGCTTGATCATGAGCTTTCACGGTGTGCCGCGTTACACGCTGGAAAAAGGTGATCCCTATTTTTGCGAATGTCAGAAAACCGGCCGCCTGCTGGCCGAAGCGCTAGCCTTGACCGATGAGCAATATCTGATTACCTTCCAGTCGCGTTTCGGTCGCGCGGAATGGGTCAAGCCTTATACCGCCGCGACGCTGACCGAACTCGGGCGCGCCAGAACCCGCCGCGTAGATGTGATTTGTCCGGGCTTTACCGCCGATTGCCTCGAAACGCTGGAAGAAATCGCGATGGAAGTCAAAACCGATTTTCTCAAGGCCGGCGGCGGCGAATTTCATTATATCCCGGCGCTGAACGAAGGCAGTTTGTGGATAGAGGCATTAGGCAATATTGCGCTGGCCAATCTGCAAGGCTGGATAAACACCGGGCAAGCTATAGATTCGACGAGCCAGTCCGGCGACGAAAGCCGTCAACGCGCAATGCGTCTGGGCGCAAAACAATGAAGCCGCATTAATTGCCGTGGCGGGAGTCCGGCTGCGTAGCCGCAAGAACGGGGCATAGTTGACGACTACGCAGGAATTCCAGGCGAATTACAAATGATCGATCACCGCTTTTAACTTCGCCTGCACCTGACTTGCGATGTGTCCGAGTTGCGGGTTATGTATTGCCGACATCGACGCGACGGGATCGACCGCTGATACTTCAATCCTGCCGTCTTCGCGCTCCTGAACGATGACGTTGCACGGCAGCATGGTACCGATTTTATCTTCGGCCTTAAGCGCTTCAAACGCCATGGCAGGATTGCATGCGCCCAGAATTTTATATTTTTTGAAATCCGCGTTCAGCTTTTTCTTTAAGGTAGCCTGGACGTCGATTTCGGTCAGCACTCCGAACCCTTCCTGCTTGAGTCCTTCGGTCACCTTGGCGACAGCTTCGTCGTAAGTCAGCGTTAATATTTTACTGAAATGATAGGTCATGCCTGCTACTCCTTTATGTAAACGACGATTAAACGAACTTTCATAAATCATGCTTCCCGCTGCTTTCCAGAGCAGTACGGATTTCCTGCAACTCTGCGATTTTTTTGGCCCCGGCGGACGGATAGTGCAAATTCAGTCCGCGCATCGTTTCCAGAATTATCTGGGCGACGATCAGTCTGGCGTTTTCCTTGTCGTCGGCCGGAATAACGTACCAGGGGGCGCTATCGGTACTGGTCTCGCTTAAACAGGTTTCGTAAGCTTTCATGTAGCGCTTCCAGAATTTGCGCTCCTCGATATCGGCCGTGCTCAATTTCCAGTTTTTTCCCGGTTCGTCGATCCGGGCTATAAAACGCTGACGCTGCTCTTCTTCCGAAAGATGCAAGAAAAACTTGACCACTTTCGTACCGTTTTGAGATAAATGCCGCTCCAGATTAACAATCGACCGATAACGCTCGTCCCACACCGTTTTTTTATCCAGCAACTCATCCGGCAAACCCCGTTTATGCAATAACTCGGGATGGACCCGTACGATCAGCACATCTTCGTAATACGACCGGTTGAATACGCCGATGCGTCCGCGCTGCGGCAGACGCTTGACTGCGCGCCACAAAAAATCATGTTCCAGTTCTTCTTCGCCAGGCTGCTTGAAACTGGTTACTTCGCAGCCCTGAGGATTCACCCCGGTCATGACATGACGGATGATGCCGTCTTTTCCGGCGGCATCCATACCGTGAAATATCAGCAGGATCGCATAACGGTTCGCCGCATAGTGCAATTGCTGCAAAGTGTCGATTTCAGCGCTTTGGGCTGCCAATAAAGTTTGATATGCATAAGCATTGGCATAAAAAGGCGCTATGCGTGTCGGCCTCTTTTTCAGCCTTGCCTGCTTGCCGGTGTGGATGCGAAAATCGGCAATATTGATAGACATAAATACCTCGTAAGGTTCGGCCGATGACGCTATTCGGAGAGCAGCGCACCGGATTATCGCACTCGTCGCGGAATTACGTCAGCCGAATCCGATCAAATTCTCGAACTCAGGCACCGCCAGCGGTTTGGCATACCAATAGCCTTGCCCGAAATCGCACTCGCATGTCAGAAGCAGGTCATGTTGCTGCACCGTTTCCACGCCTTCGGCTATCACTTTAAGACCGAGCTTATGCGCCATTACTATTATCGCTTCCACCAATGCGGCATCGCTGGCATCGGTCGTAATGTCGCGTACAAACGATTGATCTATTTTCAGATAGTCGATATCGAATTTTTTAAGATAGGACAAAGCCGAATAGCCGGTACCAAAATCGTCCATGGAAATCTGGAAGCCTGCATCCCTGAAGGTCAGCAGCTTGTCCGAAATCGCAGGGGTAACGTCCAGCAATAAACCTTCGGTAATTTCGATCACCAGATTTTTTCCGGAAAGATCCAGTTGCCGCAAATAATCGAGCCAGACTCCGATATTCGTCGCTTCGTGCTTGAACTGGACCGGCGACATATTCACGCTGACCTGAAAATCCGGTTGACCGGCGTCGACCCAGCGCTTGGTATATTTCGCCGCTTCCTTGAATACCCAGTCTCCAAGAGCAATGATCAGCCCTGTCTCTTCCGCCAGCGGTATGAATTCCGCCGGACTGATCAGGCCTCGAACCGGATGATTCCAGCGAACCAGCGCTTCCGCCTTGATAATATTACCCGTCGGCATGTCGACGATAGGTTGAAAATTAAGCACAAACTGCTGCCGCAACAAAGCTTCGCGCAAATCCCTGAGCAAATCCAAACGCTTTTGCGCTTTTTCCTGCAACCCGGAAGTATAAAAATTAAGGCGATTACGTCCGGTATTTTTTGCCAGATACATAGCCTGTTCCGCCTTTTTGAGCAGATCACCGGCATCTTTCGCATCCGCCGGATAAAAAGCTATGCCTATGCTCGCAGAAATATAGATACTTCTCTGATCCTCGCTCAGATGAAAAGGTTCAGACAGTTTATCGATGATTCCTTGCGCAATATGCGCAACCGCTTCAACATTATTCTGTTCGGTCAGGATAACGGTAAATTCGTCGCCGCCCAATCGGGCAATAGTCACCGGAGGGACAGCAGCACTGATCCTGGCGGCCACTTCGATCAGCAATTGATCGCCTGCCTGATGCCCGAGGGTATCGTTAACTTCCTTGAATTGATCCAGATCGATATATAGTACGCATAAATTAGTTTTTTCTGCCTCATCCAGCCTGATTTCGTCGTTTAACTGACGATACATGCGGTAACGGTTGGACAGACCGGTCAGCATATCGAAATTGGCCTGTTTCCATATCGTTTCTTCAGAACGGACTTTGTCCGAGATATCCGACAGTGTAGCCACATAACGATAGGGCATATCGCTCTCGTCGAGCACTACGTTCACGGTCAACCATTCCGGATAAATCTCTCCATTTTTCCGCCGGCTCCATATTCTGCCTTGCCAGTATTGATGACGATTGAGTTCCTGCCAGATTTCCCTAAAAAAAAGCTTGGTATGACGACCCGAATTAGCGACCTTGGGAAATTTCCCCTTAACCTCTTCGAGCGAATAGCCGGTCGTATCGATGTACGACTGGTTAACGAAAATAACCCGATTATGCTCATCGGTAACCATCATCGACTGACTGCTGTGCTGAAAAACCAGTGCAGCGAGTTTGAGCTCTTTTTCCAGCGATTGCCGTCTTTTTTCGCGATCAGCATTATCGAAAGCAAACGCCACGTCGTTGCACATCTCCGTGACCAGATTGATGATATCGCAATCAAATGCATTGATTTTCGCATGGTACAGGCACAGAACCGCAAAAACCTTACCCGAACGCAAAATCGGAAAAGCGCCAACGGAATTCCATCCCGCTCGCATGCCCTGCTTACGCCACAGCAGCGTACTGGGATCTTCCATAAAGTTATTCACGATTACAGTACGTGATTCGCAAAAAGCCGTACCCATCGGTCCCCGGCTTCTGACATTTGAACTATCTGCAGAAATTTCGACATGGCCCAGATATTCCAGCCCGTAACCGTAGCTGGCTACCGGCATTACCTCTTGCGTCTTGTCGTTCACCTTTCCGACCCAGGCCATGGTGATGTCACCGAAGTCCACGACCAGCCGGCAAATCAGTGAGAACAAATCAAGTTCCCCGCTGCCACGCAGAATAGCCTGGTTCAGATTACTGGAAGCCGTGGAAAATTTATTCAGCCGCAACAGCCGGGCATCATTGTTTTTCCGTGCGGAAATATCCTGCGCTGTGACGAATATGCTTT
>JAJYPZ010000098.1 GCA_021794855.1 Pseudomonadota bacterium
GTCATCGGCATACTGCTGGCCAAGGATTTGCTGCGCTATTACGCCGAGACGGGTTTTCACGTCCGCGAAATGCTGCGCCCAGCGGTATTTATTCCCGAATCCAAACGGCTGAACGTCTTGCTCAAGGAATTTCGCGCCAGCCGCAATCACATGGCTATCGTTGTCGACGAATACGGCGGCGTTGCCGGACTGGTAACGATCGAAGACGTACTGGAACAGATAGTCGGCGATATCGAGGACGAATACGACTTCGACGAAACCGAAGACAATATCATCCTCGATCGCGGCGGCCGCTACCGGGTAAAAGCGATTACCGAAATCGAGGATTTCAACGAAATCATGGGCACCCAACTGACCGATGAGGATTACGACACCATAGGCGGCCTCGTCGTCAACCGTTTCGGACACATGCCCAAACGCGGCGACACGATACAATTCGACGGGCTGAAATTCGAGGTGCTGCGCGCCGACAGTCGCCGCGTGCATACGCTGCTGGTCGAGAAAAAAATGCCGGTTCCGGTTGTTTGATGCTGAGTTCTTCCTGGCTAACGACTTAATGCTTGTATATGGAAATAATTTCCATATATTGATAGCATGACAACCAAGAAACGCTTTCGTAACAAATATCGGTTGCAACTCCGGGAAAAGATCATGAGCCGATGCATGTTCATCAGGTCGGAGGCGAAATCAATGCAAAATTTGATCTTGTTACGCTTGAATTAACCGATGGCACTCTACCTGCCGATCTGAAAAAAGAAGTGCTTGCGTGGCTTGAGCGCCATAAAATCGAACTTATCAAGGAGTGGAAATCATGGCAAAAATGAAACGCCCACGATTGATGGCGGTTGAAGCGCTCCCAGACTATAAACTCCGGCTGACTTTTTATGACGGCAGCGTTTATATCGTATCGTTAGCACAAGCATTCGATACATTTCCCGCTTTGGAACCCCTGCGTAATCAAAACGTTTTTGCAAGCGCGATGATTATCCCCGAGGAAGGCTGGACGGTAGAATGGCCGGCACTGGATATCCAAATTGGAGCAGATACGTTATGGCTTGATGCGCAAGCGCAAAATGTTTTGGGGACGAAATTTCGGGGAAGCTCATTAATCTCGGTGTAATCTTTTAAAAACAAACACGCCGCCTAGTGCTGCCGCGATGGCTAAAACCGTAGCAAAGGCCGTTGCTCCTGCTGCCAGACCCACGACATCGATAAGGTAGCCGGTGGCAATGGGTAGCAGACCTGCTGGTATATATCCACCGATATTGAGTACTGCATTGGCTTCAGCTCTATGGTTGTCAGGCACATGGGTTCCGATAAGCGTCAACCCGCCGAGTTGCCCCAAGCCTTGTCCCGCTCCAGCGAGCAGTGCCGCAACGATAAGCAATACCACCAGCGAAGCATGGATGGCGATCGTCAGACTCGCCATCGCCAGGATTGTCGAGGCTGCCCCCAGCAGAAAGATAGTACGCACGTGCAAACGGCTGACCATGAACTGCACGCCGGTTGCAGTAAGAAACATGGCGCACGCCATACCGCCGGCGATTAATGGGCTGTGCACTTCTAGTAGTTTTACCAGTAACGAGGGCCCGAGTGAAAGCACGAACGCTGTGGCTGTGATGCCCGGGGCGAAAATTGTGATACCGAGAGTAAGATGCTGGCGGTTAGCTGCAGGTACCGCAGGGAAGTGAAGTTTCGACTGCGAGTTTTCGGCTCTGCCAAGATTTCCCGCGTTGCTGTGATCTGGAAGTGTAACTGCGATGACCAAGGCACTGATCAGTATAATCAACTCAATGAAAAATATGGGAATAACAGAACGTTGCAGAGTTTGCGCCAACGTGCCAGCCATTAGCGGTCCTAGACCCGCGCCAAATACCATAGCCACTGATGCCGCCAGAGACGCCCGTCGCTTGCCCTCAGTCCCGCCCATGTCGACGACTGCCGCCATGCCGGCTGAGACAATGACGCCTACGGCGACGCCGGTCAATAGTCGCGCCATACCCAGCATGACAATGGAAGATGCTGTTGCGAAGAGCACGCAGGCGACGATGGCTGAAAGTAGCCCAGGAATAAGTATGGGTTTGCGCCCCAATCGATCTGATAATTGCCCCGCTACCAGTAAAGTGACGAGCAAGCCGCCAATGTATGCAGCGAAGATTAGAGTGAGCGTTCCAGACGAGAAGCCAAGCTGCTGCTGCCAATGTACGTAAAGCGGAGTCGGAGAATTCGAGAGGATGAATACAGCCGTCACCATCCAGGCTGCGGCCCACATTCGCCGGGGTGATGGTTTGGTTTGGCCGATAGATGGGGTCGGGGAGATAGTCGTAGATGTATCGAGCTCACGCATAGCCGGTTCATTGTACGAGTTTTTTCGTACAATATCACGGTTTTTGTAAAAAACACAAATTCGATATAATTTGTACCTGTGATATTATTTATTCATGACTCTTTTAAGCAATCCAGACCGCAACGCAGGACTGCCCTCCAATTTACCCGAACCGCTACCAGAACCGGCGATTCAGGATATTTGTCTCGAAACAGTAATGGGAGCACTGGCCGATCCATTGCGCTTGACCATAATCCGCAAGCTCATGCTGGAGGCAGTAGACTATGACCATCCCTGCGGATGGTTCGGTTTTGATCGCCCCAAATCTTCACTCACCCATCACTTCAAGGCGTTACGCGAAGCCGGTTTAATTCGTCAACGTCAATATGGTCTGGAGCGGCGGAGCCGTTTACGCACCGAGGATATCAATGCGCGCTTTCCGGGTTTGCTGGATTTGGTGGCACATTGGAAACCGTCGCCGTGAGCTTGATTAATCAACCCAGGATGGTTCCAATTAATTGATTTTCCAGCCGATGTGTTTGAATCGATAACGCAGGGAATGGTTGAGTCAGCAGAATATTTGGAACGTTGTGACGTCCAGGGATGATGAAACTAATTCCAGCTTGCGAAAATAGGATGTGGTCTATAAACTAGACCATATTTAATATTAAGCGAGATGATTATGCGCGAATATGGCGTCTATGAAGCAAAAACAAAATTGCCGGAGTTGATCAAGCAAGTTCATCGAGGCGAGCGCATCACGATTACCAATCGGGGCAAACCTGTTGCTGATCTGGTTCCGAGCGCCAGTTGGATTGCCCAGCAGACGGTAGAGGCGATTGCGGCGATCAAGGCTATGCGCAGAGGCACCATCGATCAGGAGGAATTTATTGCAATGCGATTGCGCGGTCGCCGCTGATGAATAGTGCGTTTGTACTCGATGCTTCGGTATCCGTACGCTGGGCGCTGAACGATGGATCAGTGGCCGATCGCGAGTATGCCGACCAAGTACTTGATACATTCGATACCGCTTGTGCGTGGATTCCAGCTTTATGGTACACGGAGACGATACACGTGCTGCGTTGTGCCGAAGATGCCGGCAAGCTGGGTGAATCTGCGTTGGTTGAATTCGTCTATCGTTTGTCGCAACTGCCCATCAGGTTGGATGCAGCGACGCTTTCCGGTATACAGTTAGCGGTTGCGGCGATGTCGAGAGAATACAAACTGTCGGGTTATGATGCCCAATATCTCGAACTGGCGATGAGGCGTAATTTGCCCCTCGCGACTCTGGATAAGGATTTGCGCAAGGCGGCATCGAAAGCTGGCGTGCCGATTTATTTGCTACCGGATAAACCTTAGGTAAAGCTCGGTAATCGGTGCATGCAAAAAATCCGCACCGTAGAATCAAGAAATTATTTCCCTGTCAAATTGTTTGTGACGCATGATCAAGCTCTGGGTAAAAAAATCCCCCATGCGTCATGACGACCGATGGGGGATTGCCGTAGCGAAGTGACCGATTAAAGTTTATTTAACCACTGCGTTCAATTCGCCCTTGGCGTATTTAGCCGCCATTTTTTCCAGATCGACCGGCTTGATCTTGCTGGCTTGTCCGGCGGAACCGAATGCTTCGTAACGCAAGCGGCAGATTTCCTGCATGGCTTTGGTGGAAGCGAGCAGGAATTTGCGCGGGTCGAATTCGGATTTGTTTTCGGCCAGGAATTTGCGTACCGCACCGGTGGATGCCATGCGCAGATCGGTATCAATATTGACTTTGCGTACACCGTGCTTGATGCCTTCGATGATTTCTTCTACCGGCACGCCGTAGGTCTCGCCCATGTCGCCGCCGAAGTCATTGATGATTTTGAGCCATTCCTGCGGGACCGAAGAAGATCCGTGCATAACTAAATGCGTGTTAGGGATGCGCGCGTGAATTTCCTTGATTCGGCCGATAGCCAGGATTTCTCCCGTAGGCGGGCGGGTGAATTTGTACGCGCCGTGCGAAGTGCCGATAGCGATGGCCAGAGCGTCGACGCCGGTTTTCTTGACGAAGTCCGCGGCTTCTTCCGGGTCGGTCAGCAATTGCGAATGATCCAGGGTGCCTTCGGCGCCGCTGCCGTCTTCTTCGCCGGCCATGCCGGTTTCCAGCGAGCCCAGGCAACCCAGTTCGCCTTCGACGGAAACGCCGACTGCGTGGGCGATTTCGACTACCTTACGGGTGATGTCGACGTTGTATTCGTAGCTGGCCGGCGTTTTGGCGTCTTCCTTGAGCGAGCCGTCCATCATGACCGACGAAAAGCCGTCGGCGATTGAGCGTACGCAAACCGGCATGCTGGCGCCGTGGTCCTGGTGCATGACGACGGGTATGTGCGGGTAGGCTTCGACCGCAGCGGTGATCAGGTGGCGCAGGAAACTGGCGCCGGCATATTTGCGCGCACCTGCCGAGGCCTGCATGATCACGGGACTGCCGCAGGCGTCTGCGGCTTGCATGATGGCATGCACCTGTTCCAGATTATTGACGTTGAATGCAGGTAAGCCGTAGCTGTGTTCCGCTGCATGATCCAGTAATTGACGTAACGATACGAGTGCCATTGTTTAACTCCTTGAAAGTAAATAAAATATTTAATTATTTCGGGATTTGTATTCCCCGACTTTGACGATCTTCATGGTGTTGGTGCCACCTGCCTGACCTATGGGCTCGCCGATGGTGAGCACGATCAAGTCGCCTTCGCGAACTGCGCCGCGACGCCTTAACTCTTCTTCTGCCGCAATCAGCAGTTCGTCGCGATTTTTGGTATCCTGCTTGAAATTGATGGGATATACCCCTCGATACAACGTGACTTTACGCCGGGTAGACACTTCCGGCGTCAGCGCATAGATCGGCACTGCCGTACTGATGCGCGACATCCACAAACAGGTGGAACCGGACTGGGTCAGGGCGGCGATGGCGTGTACGTTTTCCAGATGCGTCGCCGTAAAAATAGCGGCCAGCGCAACCGACTCGTCTACGCGTCCCACGCTTGTGTCGAGCCGTTTGGTATTGAACTCCAGTTCCTGTTCCAGTTCTTTTTCGGCTTCGATGCAAACGCGATGCATGGCTGCTATCGCTTCGACCGGATAGGAACCGGCGGCCGTTTCCGCCGATAGCATGACCGCATCGGTGCCGTCGAGCACGGCGTTGGCGACGTCTGAAACCTCCGCCCGGGTAGGGATCGGGTTCTGGATCATCGATTCCATCATCTGGGTGGCGGTGATGACCGGTTTATTGTGC